>JAYTFQ010000890.1:0-3509 GCA_043734225.1 Anaerolineales bacterium
ACCGCGCTGGCACTGACCGCCAGCCAGGGCGGCACGCCCACGGGCGCCCCGGCCACACAGCCAACGGACGAAGCGACCAGCGCGCTGATCCCGGCGCCTGCCGCAAGCGACACACCGGCCGAGTCGATTGCAACCGAAACGTTGAGCGTTGAATCATCGGTCACCCCGAATGAGATCACGCCTGGCCCCTCCCGCACGCCGATTGGCAACGCCACCGGGCCAGCGCTGCCGGCCGGCTGCGCCGCCCTGCACACCGTACAAGCCGGCGATACCTTGACCCAGATTGCCCAGCAATATGGGGTGGACGTAAAGGCCCTGGCGCGCGCCAACAAGATTACCGACATCAGCCGGCTGGCAACCGGCGAAGTGCTGTGCATCCCTAGCAGCCCAGGCGCCGCGCCTACGGGGGCCAAACCATCTGCCACGCCCACCGCCACCGCCGCCCCGGCCAGCGGGCTGGCCATCACCTCATTGACGGTGGATCCCAACCCAGTTGATCGCGGCGCGGTGGTGCGCCTGACCTGGACGGTCAACCAGGCCAAAAGCGTCAGCCTGTGGCCTCTCACTTTCGATTTTCGAACCAACCAATGGTTCCGGCAAACCACCGCCACCTACACCGGCACCGGCACGGCCGACCTGACCGTGGCCGTCCCGCTAGACGCGCGCGGCCCGCTGCGCTACGAGCTGGAGGCGCGCGACGACGCGGGCGCCACGGTCACCACGCAGACCGATCTGATTCAGCCGTATTGCAATCCGGCCTTCTTTGGCGGCCCGGTCGATCCCAGCTTCTGCATGCTGCCAGTGGCAAGCGCGCAGGCGGAGTTTCAGCGCTTTGAGCGCGGCTATATGATCTGGAATAGCGACACTGGCGAAGTGTTCGTGCTGACACAGGAGCCTGGCCGTTACAATTTCTGGCTGGATTGGACCGCCACCGGCGCGGCAGTAGCGATTGGCGTACCGCCGGCGGGGGAATATGCGCCGGGCGGGCATCTCGCGGAGGTGTGGGGCAAGCTGGGACCGCGGGAGCTGGGCGGGTCGCAGGTGCTGCGCGACATGCTGGGCTGGGCCACCAGCCCGCCAAAAATCTACACGCTCAATTCGCAGGTGCGGCTCGACGGCCGTTACCCGAGCTTTGACACGCTGTACCTGGGCTGGCCGGACGGCGAAGTGGCCCAGATGTTTACCGGCGGCGGCATCCCGCACACGGGCACCATTGGCCCGTCCTGGCTGCTGTTTACGCCGATCCCGTAGGCTGGCCGCCCTTCACCACCAGCGGCAGCCCGGCCACCATAAACAGCACGTCGTCTGCCGCGGCCGCCAGCCGCTGATTGGCACGCCCCAGCGCATCGCGATAAACCCGTCCCAGCGGGTATGGCGGCACCAGGCCCAGACCCACCTCGTTGGAAATGACCAGCCAGTGCGCCGGAAGCGCCTGGAATGCCGCTAACAGCCCGTCGATTTCCGCGCTGAGCGCGCTTTCGGCCGCAGCCTGATCGACCGCCTCGCCTAATTCCATCAGCACATTTGAAGCCAGCAGCGTCACACAGTCGAGGAGGATGACCTCAGCTGGCCGTGGCCAGGCCTGGATTGCCGGGCCCACGCGGGTTGCGGCTTCCAGCGTGTCCCAATCGCCCGGCCGGGCCGCCTGGTGCGCGGCGATGCGCGCCGCCATCTCCTCGTCACCGGCCTGGGCGGTGGCCACATACAGCACACGCCCGCCGAGTTGGGCCGTCGCCTGTTCCGCATAGCGGCTCTTGCCGCTGCGCGCCCCACCCAGGATCAAGGTCAATCGTCCAGGCATTTGAAGTCACCGCCTTAGACCGGCCGCGCGGCATAGACCAACAACACCGCCAACTCCGACAACTCGACTGTCAGCCCCAGGATGTCGCCTGTGACGCCGCCCAACCGCCGGCGCGCTGCCTGCAAAATGAGCCAGGCCCCGCCATGCGCCGCCAGAACCGCCAGCACGCCCCGTGGCCCGCCCAGCAGCGCTACCAGCACCAGCACCGCCGCGGCGGCCAGCAACGCCGTCCGGCTCAACCCCAAAGCAAAGTCCGCCCCCAGCCCGCCAGGCCGCGCGCCGGGTTGGCGCCCCATCGGCAAGATCAGCCAGCGCCCGCATACCGCGGCCACCACCAACGGCCCCGCCGGCAGCCAGGCTGCCGGCTGCCAGCCGCTGAGCCGGGTTGAAAACAAGGCCAGCGCCGCCAGTGTGCCTGCCGCAAGCACCTTGAGGATCAGAAATAGAGCCAGCCCCAAAACGCCAAAGGCGCCCAGGCGCGGGTCGCGCATAATCTCCAGCCGGCGCTCCGGCGTGGCGGCTGCCAGCAAGCCATCGCCACAGTCGGCCAGGCCATCCAGATGCAGGCCGCCAGTTAGCGCCGCCCACAGCGCCACCAGCAGCCCGCCCGCCAGCAAGGGGTCGAATACCCGCAGCAGCAGCCAGTGCGCCGCGGACAGCGCCAGCCCGAGCAGCAGCCCCACCACCGGAAACCAGGCAGCCGCGCGACCCAGGTCACCGGGCTGCACTTCGCCCACGCGCACGGGCAGAACGGTCAAAAAGCCCAGCGCCAGTCGCAAGCCCTTCATGCGGCTATTGGTCGCTCACACCCGCTTCGGCAAACGTGGCCATCTCGCTAAGGATACGCGTCGCGGCCTCCGCCAGGTGAAAGGCCAGCACGGCGCCAGTGCCCTCGCCCAGCCGCAGGTCCAAATCCAGCAGCGGATGCAGACCAAGATGATCCAGCATTACGCGATGACCAATCTCCACCGACTGGTGCGCGGCGATCAGATACGGCCGCAGGCCCGGGCACAACCCAACGGCAATCATGGCCGCCGCCCCGGAGATGAAGCCATCCACCACCACCGGCACGCGCCGGGCGGCCGCCCCGATCATCACACCGGCCAGGCCGCCAATCTCCAGCCCGCCCACCTTGCTCAGCACATCGAGAGCATCGCGCGGGTCCGGTCGGTTCAGCGCCAGCGCGCGCTCGATGATGGCGATTTTGCGCCTCAGCCCGGCGTCGTCCACGCCGGTGCCGCGTCCGGTCACCAGCGCGGCCGGCTGCCGCGTGATCGCGGCCACAATGGCGGACGAGGCAGTCGTGTTGCCGATGCCCATGTCGCCCGTGGCCACCAGATCCAACCCGCGCTCAATCTCGGCGGCCACCACGTCCAGGCCCACCCGCACCGCGGCCTCGGCTTGGGCGCGGGTCATCGCCGGCCCTTGCGCCATGTTGGCGGTGCCCAGCGCGATCTTGCGCACCAGCACCCCCGGGGCTTCGCTCAAGTCAGCCGCCACACCCACATCCACCACCACAACCCGCGCGCCGGCCTGCCGGGCCAGCACATTGATCGCCGCGCCGCCCTGCGCGAAGTTGAGCACCATTTGCGCTGTCACCGCCGCTGGAAAAGCGCTGACGCCCTCCGCCGTCACCCCATGATCGCCGGCCATCACAATCACCGCCTTGCGCGCCACGCTGGGCCGGGCCGCGCCAGTGATGCCCGCC
>JAYTFQ010000891.1:0-4503 GCA_043734225.1 Anaerolineales bacterium
GGCCGCGGCATCCAATTCGGGCCAAAGGTCCTTGATTTCCCTGGTTACAATGTAGGAGCGCCTCGCAGGCGCGATAGCCACTTATTATGTCACCTGCCACACGAATAGAACAATTACTGCCACACGATTTGCCCTAAATAAAGGCGACTGCCACTACTGCCACTACTGCCACATGAAAACAGGGGGTGCCGTCCAACCCATCCCCACCTCCCAATGCTGGTAAAATCAGCTACCCGTACATAGGCACCTAAGGACACTTCCGATATGCGCATTCTTATCACCGGCGGCGCCGGATTTATCGGCTCGCATCTTTGTGACCGGCTGCTCGGCCAGGGTCACAGCATCATCGCCATCGACAACCTGATCACCGGCAGCACGCGCAACATCCAGCATCTGGCTGGCCGCGATGACTTTCAGTTCATCAAGCACAACGTGTCAGAGTACATCTATGTGGACGGGCCGCTAGACGCGGTGCTGCACTTTGCCTCCCCAGCCAGCCCGTCGCAGACCGCCGCCACCAGCTATCTGCAATTGCCCATCCAAACGCTGAAAGTCGGCGCGCTCGGCACGCATAACGCGCTGGGCGTCGCCAAGGCCAAGGGCGCCAAATTCCTGCTGGCTTCCACCTCCGAGATTTACGGCGACCCGTTGGAGCATCCGCAGAAGGAAACCTACTGGGGCCACGTGGATACCATCGGCCCGCGCTCGGTGTATGACGAGGCCAAGCGCTTTGCCGAGGCCATCACCATGGCCTACCACCGCACCCACGGCGTCGACACGCGCATCGTGCGCATCTTCAACACCTATGGTCCGCGCATGCAGCTGGACGACGGCCGCGTCGTGCCCAACTTTGTCGGCCAGGCCCTGCGCCGCGAGCCGCTCACCGTCTATGGCGACGGCGCCCAGACGCGCAGCTTTTGCTATGTCGCCGATCTGGTCGACGGCATCACGCGCCTGCTGGCCAGCGACGAGCATCTGCCGGTCAACATCGGCAACCCCAGCGAAGTGACCATTCTCGAATTCGCCCAGGTCATCAACCGGTTGGTCGACAACGCCGCCGGCCTGCGCATGGTGCCCGGCGGCCGAACCGCCGGCGATCCGCAACGCCGCCGCCCGGACATCACCAAGGCCCAGACCGTGCTTGGCTGGCAGCCGAGCACCGGCTTGGAAGATGGTCTGCGCCAGACGATCGAATACTTCCGCAAGACCATCGGCTAGCCTTGACCATGTTCGCGCCACGTCGTTCGCTGCTGTCCATCCCCCTGCCCGCGCCGGCCCTGGCCGCCGTTTGGGCATTGGCGGCGGTAGCCGGCGGGCTGGCCCTGGCGCGCTGGCCGTGGCTCACCGTGCTGGCTGTCATCGCCGGCCTGGTCGCGGTCGCCGCCGCGGTGTGGGAGCCGGCCCTCGGCCTGGGCCTGGCGCTGGCCATCGGCCTCTCGCGCGCCTATCTGGCCGCTGCCCGCCCCGGCACGCCCGACTTGGGCCAGGTCTTCTTGGGCCTGGCGCTGGCGGGCTGGCTGGCGCGCAGCCTGGCTTTGCGGCGCATCGTCATCCCGCGCACCGGCCTGCTGCTGGCGCTGGGCCTGTATGTCGGTGCCAGCCTGCTCTCGCTGCCGCCCACGCCCAGCGCCTCCCTTGAGTTGGGTTTGCTGGAGCTCATCAAGTGGACCGAGGTCGGCGCTATCCTGGTCCTGGTCGTGTCCGAATCCCAGCGCGGCCGAGTCCGCTGGGTCATCGGCGCCGTCTTGCTCGCCGGCCTGATTCAGGGTCTGATCGGCATCTGGCAATATCAATTTCGCGGCTTCGGCCCGGAGAACTTCCAGATTCTGGGCAACCATTACCGTGCTTACGGCACCTTTGAGCAGCCCAACCCGTATGCCGGTTTCCTGGGCCTGGTCTGGCCCATCGCCGCCGGGCTGGCCTGGGCCTGCCTTACCCTGGCCTGGCGCGCGCGCCGAGTGGCCCCCGCCCTGGCCGCCGCCGTCCTGGCCGGGTTGGCGGCCGTGATGCTGGCCGGTTTGTACGTCTCGTTTTCGCGCGGCGCCTGGCTAGGCGCCGCTGCCGCGGGGCTGGCCCTGGCCGCCGCCCTGCCCCGCCGCACCTGGCTGGGCGTGACGTTGGTAGGGTTGGGCCTGGCCGGCGGCTGGGTGCTGGCCGCCAACAGCTTGCTGCCCAGCAGCCTCACCGCCCGCCTGGCGCAGGTGGGCGACTTCATCAACACCACCGATGTCACCGGCGTCGACATTACCCCTGACAACTTCGCCATCGTCGAGCGGCTGGCGCACTGGCAGGCCGCCGAGGGCATGGTCCGCGACTATCCCTGGCTGGGCGTGGGCGTCGGCAACTATGAAGTGGCCTATCCGCGCTACAGCCTGATCAACTGGCCGGTCGCTCTCGGCCACGCCCACATGATCTATCTCAACGTCCTGGCCGAAACCGGCCTGCTGGGCCTGTCCACCTACGTCATCTTGTGGCTGGCCGTCTTGGCGCTGACTTTGCGCGTCATCCGCCGCACCGACGGCCTGGCCCGCGGCCTGGCGCTGGGCCTCCTGGGCGCCTGGGTGCACCTGGCCGTCCACCAGATTGTGGACGACCTGTACGTCAACAACATCCCATTGACCATCGGCGCGCTGCTGGGCGTGTTAGTGGTCCTGTCGCGCGCGCCGCGGCAAATCGTGCCGGCGGCGCGGGTCAATGCGCGGCCTCATTCATTCACTTCTGGTAACCATGACGACTAATTCCCTCACCGCTTCCATTTCGCAGCGTTTCAACGGCAAAGAAGGCCGGCGCTTTGCTCGTTTTCTGGTGGTCGGCGCGCTCGGCTTCGTCATCGATTTTGGCGTCTTCAATCTGGCCCATGCTCTGGGCTTCGGCACCTGGGTGGCCGGCGCGATTTTGCCCGCCCTGCTGCCCCACCCCGAAATCATCGAGCAGACCTTGTCCCTGACCATCGCTATCATCAATAACTTTCTGTGGAACTACTTCTGGATCTATCCCGAGGCGCGCGCCGGCCGCCAGACGGATCGGATGATCAAGTTTCTGATCGTCAGCGTCGCCGGGTTGGTCGTCGGCGTCCCGGTCTTCAGTGGCGCGCTTCTGCTCTGGCGCGCGGTGGTGGCCGCCCTGCACCTGGAAAACGCTGGCCTGAACCTGGCCGGCAACCTGGCGCTCATGACGCGCGTCGGCGTCCTGCTGTTTTGGAATTTCTTCGTGAATCGCTTTTGGACCTATCGCGACGTCAAGTAGCGCCGACTGATGCCGCATGGCTTTCTCAAAGTCGGGTCTGGCGGCTGCGCCAACCGCCAACAAGCGCAACCAGCCCGCGCAGGCGGGCTCACCTGCCCCAACGCAGTTGTGGGTTGTGCCTTCGTTGCTGCGGTTTCAACCGTCTGCGGCACTTTGGCCCCGCGAGCTTGCCGTTCTTGACAAAGCCATAACTGATGCCGTTACGAGTCGGCTTTGATGCCACGCCCGCCGTCCGCCAGGGCGGCGGCATTGGTCGCTACACGCGCGAGCTGCTGCGCGCCCTGGCCGAAGTTGACCCGTCCACTCGCTATCGGCTGTTCTATGCCGGCTCCGCCGGCGCGCCCGGGCACCCGCTGCCTCCCCTGCCCGCCAACTTCTCGGTGCGGCATCTGCCCTTTGACGACATCTGGCTGGCGCGCGTCTGGCACCGCGCGCAATTGCCGCTGCCGGTGGATTGGATCACCGGGCGCATCGATTTGTTTCACTCGCCTGACTTCACCCTGCCGCCCACGCGCCGCGGCACGCGCACCATTCTCACTGTGCACGATCTATCCTTTGTGCGCGACCCCGATTCGGCTGTGCCCGTCCTGCGCGCCTACCTCAATCGGGTTGTGCCGCGCTCCGTGGCGCGCGCCGACCGGGTGTTGGCCGACTCACACGCCACGCGCGATGACTTGATCGCGCTTTACCATACGCCGCCAGAAAAAATCGAGGTGCTGTACAGCGGCGTGAACGCCGTCTTCCAGCCCGTGCGCGAGCCGGCCGCCCTGGCCGGGGTGCGGGCCCGCTATCACCTGGGCGAGGCGCCCTTCATCCTGGCCGTCGGCACGCTGCAGCCGCGCAAGAACTTTGTGCGGCTTGTGCAGGCCTTTGCCCAGCTTGAGGCGCCCGAGGCCAATCTGGTGATCGCCGGCGGCAAGGGTTGGCTGTTTGACGCCATCTTCGCCGAGGTCGAACACCAGCGGCTAGGGTCGCGTGTGATCTTTCCCGGCTTCGTGGCCGACGCCGACCTGCCCGCGCTTTACTCCGCGGCCCGCGTGCTGGCCTATCCTTCCACTTACGAAGGCTTCGGCCTGCCCATCCTGGAGGCTTACGCCTGCGGCACGCCGGTGGTCACCTCCACCGCCTCTTGCCTGCCCGAGGTGGCCGGCCAGGGCGCGCTGCTGGTGTCGTCAACGGATGTGCCGGCGCTGGCCGAGGCGCTGGGGCGCGCCTACGGCGACAGCGCCCTGCGCGCCCAACTGATCCAGGCCGGCG
>JAYTFQ010000892.1:0-4513 GCA_043734225.1 Anaerolineales bacterium
GCGCGCCCGAGCGTCACTTTCCTCGACGACGATTAGGGCGCCAATCTCCAGTAGGTCGGTGTGCTGCTTTAGCGCTGAAAGAACGAATTTTCGCAGTACCGCAAAACTCACACGGAAACGCGCTCACCGGAGAGCGCCTTCCAGCGTCGGACCAATTGCTTGAGTTGCGCCTGTGACTGCTTGGCCGAACGCGTGTGCAAGCGAAAGCCAGCCCGATGGCTTCGCACGCGGCGCTCTTCTTCGCGCAGGGCTGGGCCATCCACCTGCGAAATGGCGGTGATGGTTTCGGCCAGCGAGGCTGGCACCGGGATCAACTCCCAGGCGCCTTCGCGCAGCAGCAACCGTGTGACTGCGCCGTGTTGGCCGGTCGTGGAGACCAGGCGTCGCTTCAACTCCCGGAACTCGCTTTCCCGACTGTTGTTGGTGCGTGGCAGGCCGGGTATGTCATAGGTGTGGAACAAACCCGGCGCGTACGCCCGGGAGACTTTGGTGATCTGGGCACCCAGGTTTCGCAAGCGCGCGGAAGTCTGGCGCGCTTGCTCGATGTCGGCCAGACAGGCCTCCCAGTCAGCGCGCACCTGTGCGCCGGTGCGTGCCGGTGCCAGCGGGTCCGACGATGCGGGATCGAGCACGGCGGCCAACCTGGCGAGCCAATCAGCCGCGATGTTCAGTTCGCGATAGGTCGGCTGGAGGGCGTGCAGCGCCTGTCGCAAACCGTCCCGCAATTGGCACAAGCGCGGTTCCGGCCGGTGCCGCAGGAGTTGATCCAAACTGCGGACCACCTCTTGTAAGCGCACAAACATCTCTTGTCCAGCCAGCCGAAACGGGGGGCGGCCCTTCAAGGTGAGGAGATAGCGTACCCGCTGTAGCAAATCCTGGACGATCTGTTCTTGTTCCTGTGCGGCCTGGAGCTGTGGGGAGGCACCGGTCGTACTCGGCGCTGGCAGGGGCGAGGGGAGCAGGCCGGTGATCGTTAGTTCGACCGGTTTTTCTGGATCTTTTTGACGGATTAGCTCCCCGATGGCCGCGCGTACGCCTTGGCGCAGATCGATTTTCATCTGTTCGTCGGCTTCCGCCACCGGCGCGGCCGCATTCTGGAGATAGTGCAGTTGGCACAACGCATGGGGGGTGTTCGGAAAAACCGTGGCGATGGCGGGCAGTAGACCGCGCTGTTTGTCGCTGATGATCCCTTGGATGGGCAAGTCCCACTGCGCCACCGGACGCAAGAAGGCCACAAAAGTGGCCTCGTCCTGGTTGGCCAGCCACCCGCTGCGCAACGTCCAGCCCGTTTGTAACTCGCGAATCACCCAGAGCTGGGGTTCGCCGCCTTCGGGCATCAAGCCATCCAGGCTGAGCAACAAGCCCGAGGTCCGGGCGAGCTCCCGCAAGGCGGGCAAGTGCTGCCGCTCATGGCAGGCCAACAACGGCAAGTACTTCTGATGATACAAATACCGGACCGCACTTTCACTGATCTGGACCCGCTGCCGCAGCCGGGCATGGATCAGTTCAAATGTCGCTCGCCCCATTTGGCGTTCCCAGCCGATCTGCGCGATGACATCGTAACTGTAGGTGCCGTACTTCGGTGCCAGTTGTTGCCAACTGGCCGACGGCAACGGGCGTGCCGCGGCCCGGCAGCCTTTTTCGTCACAGGCTTTGGGACGGTAGGCCACGCTCAGCACCTCCTGCATGGTTTGGATCGTCTTGCGACCATTGACATAGTCGAGCGCGCGCAACGGGCCTTCACAGTAGGGACAATCCGCCAACTCGCAGGCAAAAATCATGGGCGGCGTCCGATATAATGCTTTCGGGGTTCTCATGGTGGGCTGCTCCTTGTTTGGCGACAAAGATGCAGTCTGCCATGAGGCCCCCTTTCGTCAAGTCAGAAAGCGACTTTTGCGGTACTGCGTTTATTCATATCTTCTTGCACCATGGCCGCCACTTTGCGGCCGATCTCAACGGCAAAGTTGGTGCCGCGATCCCAGGGATAGACCTGGCTCATGGAGGCAAAGTACAGGCCGGGCAGAGGTGTGCGGATGGGCGGGATGTTGCGCGAGTGGTTGACCGGCGGCACCGGCTGCGCATAGGGCGTTTTCCACAGCCAGACCTGCTTGATCCAACTGCGGTCGAAGGCCGGGTTGAAGCGTGGCAGCGAGGGCAAGAAGCGCTCCAACAATTCCTCGGCGCTCAGGCGGAAGTGCTCGTGGGTGGGGTCGAGGTAATCGCCGATGTAAATCAGGTGGTCGCCGCCGTAATGCTTGGGGTCCATGTAGTTGGTGTGCTCGACCAGCGCCAGGAAGGGAAAGCCAGCATCCTTGGGGATGCTGTGCCAGTAGTATTTAGTCAACTGGCGGTCCAGCGCCAGCACCATCACTACGGCCCCCATCGACTTCAGCGCCCGCAAACTGGCGCTGTAATCGGCCGGCAGATCGGGCGCCAGTTTGGCCATCAGCGCCGGCGAGGACGTGGAGATGACGGCGTCAAAATTCTCATGCGCGCCCAGCGTCTCCACGGCCACCTGGCCGCCCGGCAGGGCCTGGATGCCGGTGACCGGGCAATTGAGCCGGATCTCCGTTCCCAGCCCGCGCACGACGTTGGCGAGCTTGTCCATGAAGGCCTGAAAGCCGCCGGTGAAGGTGCCCAGGCGGGTGGTGCGCGCGTGCAGCCGCGCCCACAGCCAGGCCATGTTGACCACCTTGAGATTGTCTTCGCCGAACTTGCCCACCAGCAGCGGCCGCCAGAGCAGGTCGTACAGGCGCGGACCGTACCAGCGCCGGGCCCATTCGGCCGCCGTTACCTTTTCCAACGGCTCCCACCAGGGCGTGAGGCGCAGATAGAGCGTGGCGAAGCCGAAACGAAACAGGTCGGTCAGCGGATAGTTGCGCAGCAAGAAGCGCAGCGCGGTCAGCGGCGAATCGAGCGGCTCGAACTTGCCCTTGACGTAGGCCACCGTGTACGGCCGTGGGAAGAGCACCTGGTCGCGCCAGCCGAGCTCCTTAATCAGCCCCAGGATGGCGCTGTCGGTGGCGAACCAGTGGTGATAGTACTTCTCCAGCGTCCAGTCCCAGTGCGGCGCCTTGAAGCCGGCCGCCAGGCCGCCCACCTGCGGGCTGGCCTCGAAGATGACCACCTGCCGGCCGGCGCGCGCCAAATCATAGGCCGCGGCCAGGCCAGCCGGGCCGGCGCCAATGATGGCGATGCGTTTCTGCGCGCTGGCAGGTGGATTATTCACGGGTGGTCATTAACTGACGAACGACCGTTTCGCGGGACGAATTGACCGGTTGACTAGTCGACCAATTAACCAATCGACCAATCAAGCTTTTCCGACCTCTGACGCGGCTTCGCCGCTTCGAACTTCCATCTCCTTGTATTCCGCCTGCACCTTGTCCCACTTCAGCCCCATGCGCGTCATGTAATAGGCGCCCAGCAGCGTGATGGGCAGCCACAGGGCGGCGTGCAGGGTGAGGGTGTAGCCGGCGGCCACGGCGGGGTTGACGCCGTAGGCCGAGAGCACGGCGATGCCGGGCGTGTCGAAGGTGCCAACGTAGCCGGGGGCAGAGGGGATGGTGGTGGCCAGGTTGACGATGCCGTTCATCAGCATCAGGCCGAAGAAGCCGCCGGTGTAGCCGGTGAAGTCGAAGGCATGCATCACCAGCCAATACTTGCCTGTCTCCAGCAGCCAGATGACGATCGAGGTCAAGAAGACCATCAGGATGTTGGTTGGCGAGCGCAAGGCTTCCAGGCCGCTCCAGAAGCTTTCCAGGATGCCGGTGACCTTGGCTCGAATTTTTTCAGGCAGGCGCGGCGCCACCAGGCGGTGATACAGCCCCAGCGATTGGCGCGGGAACAGCGCCGCGGCCAGGAAGGCCACCAGCGCGGCGGTGAAGGCCGCGGTGCCCCACAGCGCCACGGCTTGGATGTTTCCGGCCAGCCCGGAGCTGCCCGTGAGTTGGGCCAGGGCGCCCAGGTTGAAGAAGATGAACATCAGCATCACCACGCCGTCGAAGATGCGCTCGATGACGATGGTGGCCAGGCTGGCGCTGATGGCCACGCCCTGCTCGCGCCGCAGCACATAGGCGCGCAGCACCTCGCCGGCGCGGGCCGGGTAGATGTTGTTGCCCATGTAGCCGATGGTGACGATGGGGAACATGGCGCGGGTGGAGATGGGCTTGAGCGGCCGCAGCAGGTAGTGCCAGCGCCAGGCGCGGGCCCAAACGGCCACGAAGTAGACGGCCACGCCCGGTATCAGCCACCAATAGTTGGCGGTGCTCAGCGCCGACCACACGTCGCTCAGCTTCAGGGTGCGCAGCGACACCCATAGAAAGACGACACTGATCAGCACACCCACCCAGAATTGCCAGCGTTTCATTTTGTTTCGCTTGAACTCCAGCAGACATAACAACGGCGCGGCGTAAATCCGCCGCGCCTGACGTAGGGATTATACACTGCCGGGCGCGAAGCCTTGGCCGACATAACTGTCCAGTTGGAACCATGGCTGCTTCGCTGTGATCCGCTG
>JAYTFQ010000893.1:0-3661 GCA_043734225.1 Anaerolineales bacterium
GGAGGTGTTTGAAGCGGCCGAGCGCGAGTTTGGCGGCGTGGATCTGCTGGTTAACTCGGCGGCCAGCTTCCAGAGCGGCAGCGTGCTGACGCTGAGCCCGGAGGAGTGGCGAGACACTCTCAACATCAATTTGAGCGGTCCATTCTATTGCGCGCAACTGGCGGCGCGCTCGATGCAGGCGCGCGGCGGCGGCGCCATCGTCAACATCGCCGACCTGAGCGGGCTGCAGCCGTGGGCGAAATATCCCGCTCATTCTGTCAGCAAAGCCGGGCTGCTGATGCTGACCAAGGTGTTGGCCAAGGCGCTGGCCCCCAGCATCCGCGTCAACGCCATCGCGGCCGGGTCGGTAATAAAGCCGCCTGATTGGGAAGAGGCCAGATGGCAAGCGTCGAGCCAGCATACCCTTCTCAAACGTCCAGGTTCCGGCTATGATGTCGCCCACGCGGCCCTGTTCCTGCTGCAAGAGGATTACATCACCGGCACCACGCTGCTGGTGGATGGGGGCCGCTCCATTGCCTGAAATCACTCAACACTGGCGCCCATGCCGACCCGACAGGAATTGATCCTTAAACGACTGCAAGAGGAAGGCCGCAAATCCGCGGCCTATTTTCGCGCGTTAAGCGCGGAGCAGTTGGCGCAGGTCGTTTACACCACCGGCCCCCAGTGGCGGGCGGCCGACATCCTGGCGCATTTCGTCAGCGCTGAACAAACGCTGCTGCTGTATGGCCAACAGGTACTGGCCGGCGGCAGCGGCGCGCCCGACGATTTCGTCATCGACGAATTCAATGCCATTGAGGTGGCTGGATTGCGCGGCCAGCCCGCCGAGAGCCTGGTGACCCAGTTCGAGCAGGCACGGGCCGCGACGGTGAGCCTGGTGGTAGGCATGGCCGAGGGCGATTTTGACCGCATTGGGCGGCATCCCTGGTTCGGGCGGGTGCCCCTGGAGCAAATGCTAAAACTGGTCTATCGCCACAATATGCTGCACGAGCGCGACGTGCGCCGAGCGCTGGAAACCGGCCAGCCGGTGCCGCACGTCGATGCCCAGCCGGTGAGCGGCTGACCCCACCCGCGAGGAGCCATGAGCGAACGAAAAGACAAGCTGCGCCAAACCATTCAGGCGGATAATGCCGCCAGCCTGGCGATCTTCAAACGTTTGACGGCCGACCAATGGGAGCGGCCGGTGCCCTCGGACGAGGGCGCAGATTGGAAAGCCCGCGATGTGCTGAACCACGCGGCCATTTCGGAAAGCGGACAACTGGTTGTGATCCAGCGGCTGCTGGCCGGCCAGGGCGGCGTGCCGGAAGATTTTGACATCAACCGCTACAACCGGCGCTCCGTGCAGAAGCAAGCCGAACGCACGGTGGAGGAGATGCTGGCGGCCATCGCGCGCGATCACGCGCAGGTGCTGGCCGCGCTGGAGGGGGTCAGCGAGGCCGATTTGGATAAGATCGGCCGCCATGCGCGCGGCGACACGCTGAGCGTGGCGCAATTCTTCAATCGCATTACCGAACACCGCCGCCAGCACGCCCAAGAATTGGCCAAGAATCTGGGGCTGTAGGCCTTCTCAACTCTGACACAGGATGCTATGCCGGCCATACAAGACGTCATCATCAAGAAGTTAGCCACCCACTCCGACGACCGCGGCTATTTCCGCGAGGTGGTGCGCGAGGACGACCACCTGCTGAGCCACTTTGGCCAAAGCTCCATCACCAAAACCTACCCGGGCGTCATCAAGGCCTTTCACTGGCACCACAAGCAGGACGATGTCTGGTACGTGGTCGACGGCATGGCGCGTGTGGTGCTGTACGACCGCCGGCCTGGGTCGCCCACGCAGGGGGTAACCCAGGTGGTATACGCCGGCGAAGACAACCCGGTGGTCATCCTGATCCCAATCGGCGTGGCACACGGTTACCAGGTGCTGGGCAACAAACCGGTGGTGCTGTTTTACCACGTGACACAGACCTACGACCCCAAAGAGCCCGACGAGCAGCGCATCCCGTTTGACGATCCCCAGATTGGGTTTGACTGGTCGATTCAGAACCGCTGAGCGGCCGGGCTGGCCCTGACCAACGCAGCCGCCGCCTGATGGTCAAGAAACTCGTCGCCTTTATCCGCCTGGCACGGCCGCATTTCTTGCTGGGCGGACTGCTGCTGTACGCGCTGGGCGCGGTCGTGGCGCGCTATCAGGGCTACCCGATCGACTTTCGCGTCTATGCAGTCGGGCAATTGTTCGTCAGCAGCCTGCAGCTGATGACCCAATTTCTGAACGAATACTGGGATGTGGAGACCGACCGACTGAACACGGCGCGCACGCTGTTTTCGGGCGGCAGCGGCATGCTGGGGCCAGACTGTTTCAAACGCGAAACGGCCTTCACCGCGGCGGCAGCGTGCCTGGCAGTGGCCACGGGCGCCGGCGCCTGGCTGGTGATTCAAACACCGATTGCGCCCGCGGCGCTGGCAATTATGCTGCTGGCCTTTCTAGGCACCTATTTCTACTCCAGCCCACCCGTCTCCCTGGTAAGCACCGGCTTCGGCGAGGCAGCCGCCTCGGTGCTGGTGGCCGCATTGGTGCCGGCGCTGGGACACGTGCTGCAAGCCGGCCACCCGAGTCCCGTAGTGCTGCTGGCAACCGCCCCTCTGGTGATGTATCACTTCGCCATGTTGATGGCCTTTGAATACCCGGACTTCCTGAGCGACGAAGCTGCCGGGAAACGCACGCTGCTGGTGCGCCTGGGCCGGCGGCGGGGGACAGCGGTTCACAATGGCGCGCTGCTGGGCGGTATTGCCCTAGCCGCGCTGGCCAGCTTTGTGGGCCTGCCGATCCAGGTGGCGCTGGCGGTCGTTATCAGCTCGCCGCTGGTGCTGCTGCAAATCGCGATCATGCGGCGCATGCAGCGCGGTGAACCGATCAGCTTCAACCGCCTGACCTTCGTGGCCATTTTAATCTTTGCCCTAACGGCCTACTTCATGGCCTTCAGCTTTTGGAGCTTGCGCATTTGAGCGCGCCCGCCTCGGCCGGCGGGGCGGCGACACCGGCCGCCACCGCCGCGCTAGCGGCGCGCCAGGCTACGGCTGAGTTCTACCGCCCGGGCTGGGATGGGCTGAGCATGGCCTCGATCGGTCTGGGAACCTATTTAGGCGAGCCAAACGCCGCAACCGACGCCGGCTACATGGCTGCTGTGCGGCGCTATTGGCAACTGGGCGGCAACCTGGTCGACAGCGCGATCAACTACCGATTCCAGCGCAGTGAGCGCGCCATTGGCGCCGCGCTCCAGGCTGCCCTGGCGGCGGGCGACATCACCCGCGATGAGGTTGTGCTGTGCACCAAAGGCGGATATATCAGCTTCGACGGCGGCTGGCCGGCTGACCCGGAGGCGTGGGTGCGCCAGACCATTATCGACACCGGCCTGGCCCAGGCCAACGACATCATAGATGGACAGTGCATGGCGCCCGCCTACCTGCGGCACCAGATCGCGCAAAGCCGCGCCAACCTGCAAGTCGATTGTATCGACCTGTATTACCTGCACAACCCAGAGAGCCAATTACCGGCCGTGGGGGCCGCGCTGTTCCGCGAACGGCTGCGCGAGGCCTTCGCGACCCTGGAGGTGGCCGTCTCGCAAGGCCATGTGCGCGCCTATGGCGCGGCCACCTGGAACGGACT
>JAYTFQ010000894.1:0-4337 GCA_043734225.1 Anaerolineales bacterium
AATCAATCGGCCTGGAGCGCCGATCACTCGGCGCTGCTGGTCGGGTTGAACGACACGGTTTCGCGCGGCCCCCACACGCCCGTCTGGGCCGTGCTCACCTTCAGCCCCACCGTGGCCCTGCGCCGCCTGTCCGTCCTGGGCGACTTCGCCGCGCTCTCGCCCGCCGGCGACCGCGTGGCCTACATCCAATACGCCGGACCCACCGGCGCGGTCTCCACCCTGCTGGATGGCCTGGATCAGGTGCAGGTGCTGGATATCGCCAGCGGCAGCGTCACCCGCCTGGCGGTCAGCAATGACCTGGGCCTGCCGCCCGGCATCGCCCGCTTCGCGCTGCCGCGCTGGTCGGCGGATGGCCAGACGGTGGCCTGGAGCGCCTATGGCCCGCAGGGCACGCAGGCCTATATGCTCACGGCGCCGGCGGCCGGCGGCCCGCTGCGCGTGTGGCCCGGCACCCAGGCCGGCCAACTGCTTCCCGGCAGCTTCTCGCCCGATGGCCGCTACCTGCTGGCGTATTCCCCTTCGCAGCCGGAGCTGGCTGCCTTCTGGCTGTTCGACCAGCAGGCCGCCGGCGTGGCCCCACCGCTGGCCGGCTGGGCCGATGCCGCGCTGTGGCTGCCCGGCGGGCACCGGCTGGTGCTGGCCGGCCCGGCCGGCGTCAGCAGCCTGGATCCGGCCAGCGGCGCCTGGGCCTGGCTGGGCGGGTGGGCCAACTGCGTGCTGCGAGATTAGCGTGCAAAATCAAATGCTTTAACACAACGCCCTGCGCCTTTCGCGGGGGGTTGTGTTTAAGCCTTAAGGTTTACCGCCTCGCCGCATCACGATTAGAAACACAACCACCCCCGCCGCCAGCCCGGCGATGGACGCCAGCCCGCTGAGCGGCCCGAACCCGCCTCCGGGCAGCTGCGGAAACAGCGCGTGATCCAGCGGGATGGCGGCCCCGGCCAGGCACGCCCCCAGGATGAGATACACCAGGCAGCCGGCCAAACAGCCGCGCCGCACCGCCACGCTGCCGGTGGTCTTGCTGACCAGCACCGGCGCCGGCCCGCCGCCCAGGCGCTGGGCGATGCCGGAAAACCACTGATCAATCTGGGCCTCATAATAGCCGCCCACATCCACCAGCATGTAGTAGCGTCCCCCGCCGCGCGCCACTTTCAGCTCAACCGCCACGCGCGTTGCTGCCGCTTCAGGCGTGGGCGTGACATGAAATGTCGCCTGCGCGCTGTGCCATAGCGTGCCGCGCGCCACAAAACCATCCGGCGTGTCTTCCGGCGCGCCCAGCGCCTCCGCCACGCTGGCGCGGGCCGCCGCCAGCACGCTCGCGCGCGGGGCATTGAACACCGCTTCGTGTCTGAAGGTCTTGTATGTCCAGTCCATCTGGCTGGCTCCTTTCCGGCCTCTGTTCCGTCACATGCCGTCTGGCCGTGGGGCGAATTCGAAATGCTTAACCGCCAAGACGCAAAGACGCTAAGAGGTTAAGGTGGGTAATGGCGAGCCACGGTAATTCTTGCCATCCAAAAGACGCTATGGACTCTTGCGAAGCGATCCGTCTGGACCAAGCACACGATCCACAAGAAGCACCCCCCTTATAATCCTTTGCGTCTTTGCGTCTTTGCGGTTAAACATTTGCCTCAGCGCTTAGGCCCCCCCAACCGGTAAGGCTCCTCCTGCGCCGGCGTGGTCACGCTCGCCCCGCCCTCCGTCAGCAGCACGTTCACCTCGCTGCGGATGCCCAGGTGGCCCAGGTACACGCCCGGCTCCACGGTCACCGCCAGCCCCGGCAGCAGCCGGCGCGTGTCGTGCGTTTCCCAATCGTCCAGGTTCACGCTGGCCCCGTGCGGCATGTTGCGCCCCAGGCTGTGGCCCAGCCGGTGCCGAAAGGCCGCGCCATAGCCGCGCGCCGCAATCAGGTCGCGCGCCGCCCGGTCCACTTGCCAGCCTTCGCGCGCCGCCCCGCTGGTCAGCAGCCGCACCGCCAGGTCGCGCGCGTCGCGCACCGCCTCCCATACGCGCAAGTACTCGGCGGTCGGCTGGCCGGCGAACCCCACCCAGGTCACATCCGCCATCGGCCGGTCGGGCACGCCGGCCCACAAATCAATCAGCACGCACTGGCCCAGCGCCAGCGCGCAGTCGGTCTGCTGGCTGGGGGCATAGTGGCCGTCGCTGGCGTGCGCCCCAAACGCCACAATCGGCGCGTGGTCAAAGGCCAGCCCCGCCGCCGTCAGATGCTCCACCAGCAGCGCCTGCGCCTCCAGCTCGCTCACCGGCTGGCGCGCCCGCAAACGTTCATCGATCAGCGCGAAGGCCAGGTCCTTGGCCCGCATCACGCCCTGCACCGCCACATCGTGCGCCTGCCGGTCAGCCGCGTCCCAGGTGAGGAATTCTTGCAGCAGGTCGGCGCTGGACACCACCTCCACCCCGCAGGCGCGCACGCGCTCGAGCGTGCCGCCGTCCACATAGCTGGCATACGGCACCTCGCCGTTCGGGCTGTATTCCATGGCCACCCGCCGCGCGCCGGCCAGCGTCTCGCGCAGGCGTTCGTCCAGCTCGTCATGCGAGGCAAAGCTCAGCCGCCGCACGCTCGGGTCCGGCAGCGCCATCTGCCAGGCGCCGGCTTCAATCACGTTGTGGATCAGGCTGGCCGGGCCCTGCGCCGGCACAAACAAAAACCAGCGCCGGGTGAGGATGGCCGCGCCGGGCGGCAGCAGTTGCCGCGCCAACGGGTTCAGGCCGCGAAAATCATAAATCAGCCAGCCGTCCAGCCCGGCGGCCTGCACCGCCGCCCGCATGGCCGCCAGATCCGCGCCGTCGCTCATCGTGCCTCCTGGCGGGCCGTGGCCCGCTCGATCTCATCCAGATACCACTCGCGCAGCCGGCGCGTCAGCTCGCCCGGCTGGCCGCGGCCGATCAGATTCCCGTCCACGTCCACCGCCAGGTCCGCGCCGGCGCTCATGCCGCCACCCCGCCGGCCGCGCTGCGCGCCATCTCGGCCTGGTACCACTCGCGCAGCCGGCGCGTCAACTCGCCCGGCTGGCCGCGGCCGATCAGATGGCCGTCCACGTCCACCACCGGGGTCAGCCCGCCGAACGTGCCGGTCACAAAGGCTTCGTCCGCGCCGTAAACGTCCACCAGCGAGAAGTCTTTTTCAAACACCGGCAAGCCGTGCGCGCGGCACTGCTCGATGACCTTGCGCCGGGTGATGCCGTTCAGGCAGTGCATGCCGGTGGAGGTCCACACCTGCCCGCGCGTCACCATGAAGAAATTGGTGGCGTTGCAGGTGCTCACCGCCCCATGCACATCCAGCATCAGCGCCTCGTCCGCGCCGGCCTGGATGGCCTGGTTGAGCGCCATCACCTCGTGCAGCTTGCTGTGGCAGTTGAGCTTGGGGTCGAGCGTGTCCGGCGGCGGGCGGCGGATGGTGGAGGTGAACAGCCGCAGGCCGCGCTCGAACCCAGCCGGGTCGGCCTGCTTGTGCTCGGCGATGATAACGATGGTCGGGCCGCCCACCGTCAGCCGCGGGTCCTGCGACGGCGTCTGCTTCACCCCGCGCGTGACCATCAGCCGCGCGTGCACGCCGTCGTGCATGTCGTTGGCGCGCGTGGTCTGGTACAGCGCCTGAGCCACCTGCGCCCGCGTCAGCCCAATCTCCAGCCCGATGGCCTTCGTCCCCTGGAACAGCCGGTCCAGGTGCTCGTCCAGAAACACAAACACATCGTGATGCAGCCGCAGCCCTTCCCACACCCCATCGCCCACCAAAAAGCCGCTGTCGAAAACGGATATCCGCGCCTGCGCGCGCGGCACCAGCTCGCCGTTCACATAGATCAGAACGCGCTCATTGCGTTCATCGGGCACTGCCGCGTGCGTGCCACGAATCATGGGATCGTCATCTCCCCCAACGCCGCCGTCAGCAGCGCCAGGCCGGCGCCCGCCACCACACCGCCCACCACCACAAACGCGATTACCGCCAGCCAACCGGGCAGCTCGCTGGGCCGCATCGGCGCCAGCAGCCCCACCCCGCCGAACAGCAGCCCTTGCAGCAGGCCCAGCAGCCCGCCGGCCAGCGCCGCCGCGCCCAGGCGCCGGCCGCGCTGCTCGCTGGGCGTGTAACTGGCCACGGCCCGGCCCAGCACCGCCGCCAGCAGCCAGGCCGCCGGCGTCAGGCACATAATGCCGGGCTGCCCGCGCCAGGTGAACACCAGCACCAGTACCAGCCAGGGCACGAACAGCATCAGCGGCCACAAGATAATCACGCGCCAGTCGAGATGGTCCGTTTGTGAAGCCATGCGTGTATTTTACGCCAGGCGTCAAAATCCAATTACAGAAAAATCGTGCCGGGGCGT
>JAYTFQ010000895.1:0-3077 GCA_043734225.1 Anaerolineales bacterium
TGGAAGCCTACTGGGAAGCGTATGAAGCCGTGGGCTTGAGCATGTACTCCGACCTGCACTACCTGCGCGAAGTGTGGACCTACCACGAAGGTATCGTCAACGCTATTATTTCCGGCGATGTGGAAGAGGGGCACCGGTTGCTGCTGCTGCACACTAACTTGCTGCGGCATCGCGAGATGCCGGCTATTTCTTAAGGAGAGTTGGAATGAGTGTCACCGAGTTGGAGACCGGCCCGCAGGCCGCGCCGGCGAACGAGCGGCCGCTGGTCATTAACGATTTTTCGATCCGCGTGGCCACCAAGAACGGTTCGGGCAGCCAGACAGCCAATACCACCTTGCTGCGGGCGCTGTTCAAGATGGGCATCCCGGTCACGGGCAAGAACATCTTCCCATCCAATATTCAGGGACTGCCCACCTGGTACACCATCCGCCTCAATCGCGACGGCTTCACGGCGCGCCGGCCGCGCTCCGAGGTGGTGGTGGCGCTCAACCCGGCCACGGCGGTGGAAGATCACCAGCAAGTGGAGCCGGGCGGGGTGTTCATGTACGCCGATGACATCAAGCTGAAACTGGATCGCAGCGACCTGACCTATTACGCCATACCAGTCAAGCGCCTGGCGACCGAACACGAGAACGACGCCAAGCTGCGCACCTACGTGGCCAACATGGTCTATGTGGGCGCGCTGGCCCATCTGCTAGGTATCGGCCTGGCGGACATCGAATCGGCGCTGCTGTTCCATTTCAAGAGCAAGCGCAAGCCGGTGGACGCGAACATGAAAGTGGTTAACGCCGCCACGGATTGGGCGAAGGCCAACCTGCCCAAGCTGGACCCGTTCCGCGTGGAGCGGATGGACAAGACCGAAGGGCTGATCATGATCGACGGCAACACAGCCGCCGCCCTGGGCGCCATCTATGGCGGCATCACCTTTGCCGCCTGGTACCCGATCACCCCGGCGACCAGCCTGGCGGACGCGCTGAACGGTTATCTGCCCCAGTTGCGGATTGACCCTGAGACCAAGATCCCCACCTACTCGGTGGTGCAGGCTGAAGACGAGCTGGCGGCCCTGGGCATGGTGCTCGGCGCCAGTTGGGCCGGGGCGCGCTCCATGACTTCCACCTCCGGCCCTGGCATTTCGCTGATGGCCGAGTTCGCCGGTCTGGGCTATTTCGCGGAGATTCCGGCCGTGATCTGGGATGTGCAGCGCATGGGGCCCAGCACCGGGCTGCCCACGCGCGTGGCGCAGGGCGATGTGGTGCTGGCCTACTTTCTGGGCCATGGCGACGCCAAGCACGTCTGCCTGCTGCCGGGCACCGTGAATGAATGTTTCGAGTTCGGCTGGCGCGCGTTTGACCTGGCCGAGCGGCTGCAGACCCCGGTGTTCGTGCTGAGCGACCTGGACTTGGGCATGAACCAGTGGATGGCCGAGCCGTTCCGCTACCCCGAAGCGCCGATGGACCGCGGCAAGATCCTGACGGCGGCCGACCTGGATCGGCTGGGCGGCTTTGCGCGCTATAAGGACGTGGACGGTGATGGTATTGGCTGGCGCACGCTGCCTGGCACCGATCACCCGCTGGCGGCCTACTTCACCCGCGGCACTGGCCACAACGAGCGCGCCTTTTATTCCGAGCGCCCGGACGACTGGGAAAACAACATGGCCCGGCTGACGCGCAAGTTCGAGACAGCGCGCAACATGGTGCCCGAACCGGTGGCCGACCTGGTGGAAGGGGCCGAGATCGGCATTATTTCATTCGGCTCAAATGATCCCGCGATCGTGGAGGCGCGTTCGCGGCTGGCCGCGGCCGGCGTGAAGGCCTCCTATTTGCGGCTGCGGGCCCTGCCGCTGACCGAGAGCGTGCGCGCTTTTGTCGCCGCTCACAAGCAGGTGTATGTGGTCGAAATGAACAGCGACGCCCAAATGTGCCAGTTGCTGCGGCTGCATGTGCCGGAGCGGGCAGTGGACATCCTGCCGGCTAACCACAACGACGGCCTGCCGCTGACGGCGCGCTGGGTGACCGAGCACGTGGCGGCCGCGCTGAATGTAGCGTTGGACAAGGAGAAATAAGATGGCGACGACAACCGCGCCGGCTCGCATGCCGGCCGTCAATCTGATTGGACTGGCCAAGAACGACTATCGCGGGCTGGATTCCACCCTGTGCGCCGGCTGCGGCCACGACTCGATCTCAGCGCAGATCATCACTGCCTGCTACGAGCTGGGCGTTCAGCCCGAGCACGTCATCAAGCTGAGCGGCATCGGCTGCTCCAGCAAGAGCCCCGCTTATTTCATGAACCGCTCGTTTGGGTTTAACGCGCTGCACGGCCGCATGCCGTCTGTCGCCACCGGCGCGCTGATCGCCAACCATACCCTGCAGGCCGTGGGGGTCAGCGGTGACGGCGACACCGGCAGCATTGGCATGGGCCAGTTCAAGCATCTCATGCGCCGCAACGTGCGCATGGTCTATATCGTCGAGAACAACGGCGTGTACGGGCTGACCAAGGGCCAGTTCTCGGCCACGGCCGACCTGGGCCAGGAGCTGAAGTATGCCGGGCGCAACGAGCTGCCGCCCATCGACCTGTGCCTGGAAGCGCTCATCGCCGACTGCGGGTTTGTGGCGCGCTCGTTTGCCGGCGATCCGAAGCAAGTGGTGCCGCTGATCAAAGCCGCCCTCAGCCACCGCGGCACGGCCATGCTGGATATCATCAGCCCGTGCGTGACCTTCAACAATAAAGACGACTCCACCAAGAGCTATGGCTGGGGCCGCGAGCACGACGACCGGATCAACGATTTCACCTACGTCCCGCCGCAGGAAGAAATCCGGGTGGACTATGCCCCCGGCGAGGTGCAGGAAGTGACCATGCACGACGGCTCGACCATCGTGCTCAAGAAGTTGAACGAAGCCCACGACCCGACCGACCGCTACGCGGCGCTGAAACTGCTGGAAGAGGCGCGCGAACAGCAGCACTTCATTACCGGGCTGATTTACGTGGATGGCAATCGTCCCAGCCTGGCCGAGCACGAGCGGCTGGGAAGCACACCCCTGGCGCACATGGGCCAGGCCCAGTTGCGGCCGTCGCCCCAA
>JAYTFQ010000896.1:0-5391 GCA_043734225.1 Anaerolineales bacterium
CGACGGCTCGGCTCGCTACGATTTTTTCCAAAATTTCCCCTTGAAATTCATTGGCTGGCCTATGCGCCTGAGCAGATACCAAATCTCTCTATTTTTTACTAGAGCCATAGCCTCACGCGCTGCTCCGGCCAGCCTTCAGCCTGCGCCGCCGGGCCATGCTTCAGCAGCCGCAGGATGTGCGGGCCAAGCAGGTCCAGCGGGGTGTAGGCATAGCGCGGCTCGCCAAAGCGCCGCAGGTTGGCGGCTTGCAGCCGCAGGATGCGCTGGTCCTGCCGCAGCGCCTGCGCGAAGAACAGGCTCAGCAGCGGCCCGGCCAGCGCGCCAACAAACGCCGGCGCTGGCCCCACCGCCACGGCCAACAGGCGCTGGCGGGCCGCGTCGATGGGCGTGAAGCACAGGCTGATTAATAGCTTGAGCCGTCCTTGCGCCCGGTACTCCAGTTGTGCCATGCTGGGCAGGCAGAACCGCCCAAAGACGTCGTCCACCCCGGCGCCAAACAGGCGCGAGATGATCCCGGATTGCTGGCCCTCATCCGGGTACTCGGCTTCCACGCTGGCGGCGCCGCGGCGCACGATTGCGGTCACCGGCTTGCGCGCCCCGGCGCTGCGGATCAGCCCGGCATGCACGAAGTGCGTGTGCGTCCCGTCCAGGAAATTCTCCAGCGCGTCGGGCAGGGCGGCCTCCAACGTGGCCTGGCCGCTGAAGGCGGCGTAGCCGGGCTCGCCCAGGTGGGCAAAGCGCGGCGGCGGGCCGGCTGGCGCGCCCGTGCCGTGATACACCCACACAAAGCCGTCCTGCTCGACGGCCGGCACGGCCTCGGCGTTG
This sequence comes from Anaerolineales bacterium, assembly GCA_043734225.1. Taxonomy (GTDB): domain Bacteria; phylum Chloroflexota; class Anaerolineae; order Anaerolineales; family UBA6663; genus JAYTFQ01. The sequence goes on from JAYTFQ010000896.1 coordinate 826, forward strand.
CGCGCCTCGGGTTGCTCGGCGCCCTCGGCCTCTTCCTCACCCAGCCCTGGCACCGCGCGGCACACGCCCTGTGCGTCAAACGCCCAGCCATGATACGGGCAGGCCAGGCACTCGCCGCTCACCCGCCCCGCCGACAGTGGCACATTCCGATGCGGGCAGCGGTCCACCAGCGCCGCCGCCTGTCCGCTGCTGGCCCGGAACAGCGCCAGCGGCTGCCCCAGCACCGTGCGCGCCAGGGGGCGGCGCCGCAGTTGCGAGGAGCGGCAGGCGATGAACCAATGATTTTCTAGGCCAGCGTAGAGGGTTGTCATAGGAGGTAGGGGCGAAGCATCCGCCGCCAGCTTGCCGATCTAACTGAATGCTCGTCGCGGATGCTTCGCCCTACCCCTGTATCGCATCGACCGAATCCGTTGACCCAATTAGCCAGCCCCGACCGCTTGGCGAAACCAACGGACCGTGAGTGAGCCCTACTCACTCGCTGCATACTTCGCCTTCGCCTCATTACAGTGCGAGGGGATGATGTGCACCTGTGCCTGATTGAGTTGGAACTGGTGCAGCCGGCCCAGGGTCTGCCGGTACTGAGCCGGGTCAGCAAAGATCAGGTTGGCCAGCGGGTGCGGCCCGTGGTTGGTGCGGATCGCGGCGCTGTGCCAGCAGGCATCGGCCACCAAAAAAAACTGCTGCCCGTCGTCCGCCCACACGAACAGCCCCATCTGCCCGGTGGCGTGGCCCGGCAGCCGCACCGCCCAGGCACTCTCGTCGCCGAATACGTCCACCCCTTCCGTGAAGGGCGCGTACTCCGGCGGCAGCGGGCGCAGTCGCGCCAGCCCCTGCCCGCGCGCCTCGAAATCGTCCGGCAGCAGGCCGGGCACAAAGGCCGCGCGCAGCGCCCGCCAGCCCCGCCGTCCGGCCACCGCTTGCCACGCTTCCGGGAAATACAACATGCGCGCCTTCGGAAAATCGCGCAGCGCGCTGACATGGTCGGCGTGAAAGTGCGAGATCAGGATATGGCTCACGTCCTCCGGCCGCAGCCCGCGCCGCGCCAGCTGCGCCACGGCCAGGTCGCTCTCGCGCAGGGTCACCGGTGTCACTTTCGGATACAGGCTCAGCGGGAAGCGGCGTGTCTCGCTGAAGAACTGCAGGCCATAGCCGGTGTCGAACAGGATAGGGCCGAAGCGCGGGTGCTCCAGCAAAGTGAACAGGGCCGGCAGCGGCTGGGCGCGCCAACTGCCGCTGCCCAGCGTCAGGTGCTCCGGGGCGGTGCAGTAGCCGGCCTCGAGCACGGTCAGCTTCATGGCTGCCCCGCCCGCCACCACGCCGCCACCCGCTCCAGGCCTTCCGCCACACTCACCCGCGGCGTGTAGCCCAGGTCGCGCCGCGCGGCCGTGATATCCAAAGTGGCATCCAGCGCCAGCAAACGCACGCCGTAGCGCGTCAGCGCTGGCTCGCCCGGCCGGCGCTGCGCCGTATGCGCCAGCTCCGAGGCAGTTGCCAGCGCCAGCGCCGCCGCCAGCGGCACGCGCCGGTGCGGCCGCGGGTAGCCCAGCGCCTGGCACAGTTGGCCAATCGTGTCCCACAGCCGCACCGGCTCGCCGTTGGTGATGTGAAACGTCTGTCCCATCAGCGCCTCGGGCGCCCGCGCGCACAGCAGCAGCGCGTCCACCACATTGTCCACATACGTCAGGTCGGCCTGGTTGCGCCCGTTCCCCAGGATGGGCAGCCGCCCCAGCGCCATCCGCTGGATCAGGCGCGGCAGCAGCGTGGTATCGCGCGGGCCGAAGATGGCTCGCGGCCGGATGCTGATGGCGCGCAGCCCATCCTTGATGGCGGCGGCCACCGCCTGCTCGGCCACCAGTTTGGTGGCGGCATACGGGCTCAACTGCCTGGCCGGCAGCGGGTCGTGCTCGCTCACAGCCAGCCGCGACCGGTCCGCGAAGCACACGCTTGGCGTGGAGACGTGCACCAGCCGCGCCCCGGCGCGCCGGCAGCCGGCAATGATGTTATGGGTCACACGCACATTGTCTCGCTCAAAGTCGGCATAGGTTCCCCAGGCCCCGGCGCGCGCGGCGCAGTGGAACACCATTGCCTGCCCGGCGCAGGCGGCCTCGGCCGCCTCCGGCTCGGCCAGGTCGGCTGGCACAAAGCGCAGCTCGCTGCCGTCCGTCTCGCGCATCAGCCGCGCGCCCGCTTCCACCCGCCGGCCCAGCGCCGTCACCCGCGCGCCTTCGGCCAGCGCCAGCCGCCGCGCCAGCGCTCCGCCCAGAAAGCCCGTGGCGCCGGTCACCAGCACCGGCGCGCCCTCAAGGCTCGCCATTCCACTCAATGTCATAGGTCGATGCTTCAATCAGGCTGATGTGGCGCCGCACGGCCCAGGCCGCGAACGGAACCAGGCTCAGGCCTTGCAGTAGGCCCGGCAGCGGGTCGCGCCCATTTGCCACCACGTCGCGGCTGCGGGCGAACGCCTCTGCCCAGCGCCGCAGCCCCGCCCACGAGCGCGTGGCCGGCAGCGCGTAGAGCAGCATCCCGGCCGCCAGCATCGCTGGACGCGAAGCAACTCCGGCCCCATCCACCAATTGTGGCAGCGGGCCAAAGAAAGCGCGCGCAAAATCCGGATTGCCCGCCAGCAGGTGCGCGCCGCTGGTGGCGCGCGGATTGCACTCCAGCGCCGCCACCCGGCCGGCCGCGTCTTCAATGAAGTCGAATGCAATCTGGCCGCTGAAGTCTTCGGCGGTCACGAAGCGCGTCACCCAGGCCTGGGCTGCCGGGTGCTCGATGGCGCGAAAGGCTACCGCCGCGCCCTGCCCGGCGCTGAATTCCACTGGATAGGCCACGTGCGCCGCCAGTTGGCCGTGATGGGCCACGCTGTACGTGCACACCTGCCGCCCGCGCACATACGCCTGGGCCACCCACGGCTCGCTTGGGCTCGGCCGCACCCGCCCCGCCTCCAGCGCCGCGGCCGAGTGCGGCGGCAGCCGGGTGCGCGCCGCGAAGCGCGAAAAAACGGGCTTGAGCACCCACTCGCCGCCACCGGCCAGCGCCGCCTGCAAGTCCGCCGTGGATTCCAGCCGGCGCGTTTCGGGCACGCACAGGCCCAGCGCCAATGCCCGCTGCGCGAACAGCCCCTTGTCGTGCAGGCCGCGCAGTTTTTCCAGCGGCTCGGCCAGCACCATGGGCCGCCCGCCCCCCGCGCCCGCGGCTTCCAGTTCCGCTCGCCCGCGCGCCACGGCGTAAATTTCCTCGCAGGTGGGGATGATCAGGTCCACGCCCTCGCGCCGCGCGATCTCGGCCAGCGCGCGGCTGAAGCCGCCCGGGTCCTGGCGCGGCGGCGGCACGCGAAAGTTGGCGGCCACGGCCCGCGAAGGCCGGCTTAAATGCCAGGCCAGGCTCTCGGCCATCAGCACCCGGAGCCCGGCGCGCCAGAACAGCCGCGCCAGCTCCAGGGTCACCGGCGCGCGCCCGCCGGTTAACAGAACAGTGGCCACGCCGGCATTATAATGCTCGCGACCGGCGGCGAGACTGCTAATGGACCTTGATCTGTGCTATTTATGGCTGACCCCCCTGGGCCCCGACGCTCCGGCTGGCCCCGTGCAGCCGGTGCTCACGCCGAAGGATGCCCCCTACTTTTTTGACGTCGACATTGAGTTCCGCGCCGCCGGCGAGCGCCGCTTTGAAATTGATGGGCTGCCCGTGCGGGTGGTGCTGCAGGTGCTCGATGGCCTGGTGCTGCTGGCCGAGTGCCGCTACACCCTGGCCGATGGCCTGGGCGAGCCGGCCGTGGCCCGCAAACGCGCCCTGCACGCCGCCCTGCGCGAGCGGCTGCAAATTGAAACCGGCTCATCGGTCGGCCTGTTTGAAGGCTACACCGTGGTGCTCATGCGCCAGGCGCTGCCTATGCCCGACGACTTCGTCGATGCCAACGCCGTGGCGCTGGCCAGCCTGCTGCGCTCGCTCACCAAGCCGCTCGACCAGCGCGATGCCGCCGAGATCCTGGCAGCGCGGGCGCGCTACTCCGCCCACGATCTGACCGTCATCGATTGGGACGGCGCCCTGGTGATCGCCGAGGACGGCGACTATCAATCCGACATTGAGCTGCTCAAGATCGGCAACTACCAACTGCTGCGGCTGCGGCTGATCGATCAGGACATCGACGCCAGTTTGCGCGCCCTGCGCGACAGCCTGGAGCGCGCCCGCCCCGCCTGGCTGCCCACCCCCAACCGCACCCTGCAGGCGGTGGTCCAGCAGCGCCTGGAGCTGCTGCTCGAATTCGAGAAGATCGACCAATCGCTATTGCTCATCGGCGACTGGTATTCCGCCCGCGCCTATCGGCTGATCGTCGAGCAGTTCTACCTGGCCGATTGGAAAGCCGCGGTCAGCGCCCACCTGAACAGCCTGGCCGATATCGACACCATCGTCAGCCAGCGCCTGGCCTTCTCCTGGCAGCGCGTGCTGGAGTTCATCCAGTTCGCCGGCTGGCTCATCCTGCTGGTGGGCTACTTCGTGCTGTTCTTTGTGGACCTGACCCGGCCGCGCTAACCAAGAGAGTTAATGGAAGAATGGTGTGCAGCC
>JAYTFQ010000897.1:0-5607 GCA_043734225.1 Anaerolineales bacterium
TCCGCAAAGTGCGTGATGTCGGCCTGCCCTTGATCTCAGTCAACCGCATTCAATCCGATAAGACTTATCCCTAGCGTTCACAGAATGGAGCCCTACCAATGACCATCAATGAGACTTTGAAGCCGCTGGCGACCTCGCCCTTGACCAGCCGTATGGCCAGCCAGGCCCGTGGCGGATCCAAAATGCAGGCCGTGCAGCTGACCGCCCGCATCGCCGCGATCCTGTACCTCGTGATCACCGTGGCCGCCATCGTCGCCCATGGTGTTGTGCCTGGCAATCTATTCGTGGCCGGCGATGCCGCCGCCACGGCCAGTCATATTGCGGCGTCCGAGTCGATGCTGCGCTTTGGCGGCATCGGCGGCGAACTCGTCATCCTGTTGAGTGAAATTGTGCTGTCGGTCTTGCTGTATGTCCTGCTCAAGCCGGTCAACAAGACCCTGTCGCTGCTGGCGGCGGTTGCGCGCCTGGTCATGACCACCATTCACGGGCTCAATCTGCTGAACTATTTCTTTGTCTTGCAGCTCGTGGGCGGCGCGAGCTCGCAGAGCGTGGCGGCCTTCAGTACCGATCAGCTGCAGGCGTTGGCGCTGCTCTTTATCAATGCCCATCACTATGGCTTTGAAATTGGCATCGCTTTCCTGAGCGTGCATGCCGTCATCCTGGGATATATGATCTTCAAGTCAGGTTACTTTCCCCGCCTGCTGGGCGTCTTGTTCATGGTGGCTGCCGCCGGCTACTTCGTTGACAGCTTCGGCCAGCTGCTGTTCGCCAACTATGGAACGACGACCCCGGCCTTTATCACCATTCCGATTGTGCTTGGGGAAATCGCCTTCCCCCTGTGGCTGCTCATCAAGGGCGTCAACGTCAAAGGGTGGGAGAAGCGCGCACTTGAAACGGCCTAAGTAACAACCAGGCCGGGGACGGGCTTCCCAACGAAGCCCTTCCCCGGCAAAACTGCCCCAACTCCCACCGCCGCCTCAGTTAGGAGAGCAACATGAAAGCCATGAGCTACGCCCAATTCGGGCCAGCAGAAGTTTTACAGCTCAAAGAGCTAGACAAGCCCAGCCCCAGGGCCAATGAAGTTCTGATCAGAATTCATGCGACCACTGTGGCCGCCGAGGACCCGGGCATGCGCGCTTCGCCCGGTCTGAATGGTTTTCTCAAGCCAAAGAAGCCTATCCTGGGGTTTTACCTGGCCGGGGAAATTGAAGCGGTCGGGAAAGATGTGACACGCTTTAGGGCCGGCGACCAGGTCTATGGCAATACCGGGCTGGGGCTGTTAGGCGCTTATGCCGAATACCTGTGCATGCCTGAAGGCGGGGCGCTGGTCAGCAAACCAGTTCGGCTGACTTATGCCGAAGCCGCAGCCGTTCCCAATGGGGCCCTAACGGCTTTGCCGTTCCTGAGAGATCAGGCCAAAATCCAGAGCGGGCAAAAAGTTCTTATCAACGGCGCCGCGGGCGCCGTCGGAAGTTCGGCCGTGCAGTTGGCCAAATACTTTGGCGCGCAGGTTACCGGCGTCTGCAGCGCCACGAATTTGGAAATGGTGAAGTCCCTGGGCGCCGATCGGGTGATTGATTACACCAACCAGGACTTTGCCCGGACCGGCGAGACGTATGACATCATCTTTGACACTGTCGGCAAGAGTTCGTTTGCGCGCTGCAAAGGTTCGCTAACGCAGCGGGGCGTCTATCTCGCCACGGTCCCCACGCCGGCCATTATTCTGCTCATGGCCTGGACTGCCATGTTGGGCAGTCAGAAGGTCAGGTTTGCGGCCACCGGGTTGCGGCCGGCCAGCGCCAAGACGAAAGACCTGCTCTTCATCAATACGCTGATTGAGACGGGCCAGCTCAAGGCGGTGATTGATCGGCGCTATCCGTTGGAGCAAATGGCTGAGGCGCACCGCTATGTCGAAACCGGGCGCAAGAAGGGCAATGTCGTCATCACGATGGATACCGGCCAGCGAGCCCTTGCCCCTGGTTCACACCCTGGTTGAAAATCTCGGGTTGGCGGTGGGTGGCGAGAGTTTTGGGAAAACCAAAAGAGACCCACACCCGCGGTGGGATCACTTTTTGGGTTTCAGGCGCGATTGGTGGCAGCCCCATCGCCGCCAATCGCGCCAATTGCGGGCGGCGACCCGGTAGGCTAGCGCCCACTGGGGGTGGGTGTCAGTTTTCGTCTGGCAGTAGTGGCAGTAGTGGTTTTTCGGCCAAAAACCGCAAAAACAAGTGGCAGTAGAATTGGGCTTCGCTGCGCTCGAGTGACGGACATAATGTTGGGGCGCCGGCCGCAATCTGTTTAGTTAAAGTCTATGCCCCCACACTCCCACACCCCCGCACCTCTTCACCCCCACTCCCCCGGAAACAGCGCCAGCGCCCGCTCCGCCGCCGCTTCCATTTGCGGATCGCGGTCAATCAGGCGGGCGCGGATGGCGTGCTGGGCCGCGTGGGTGCGCCATTCCACCAGCGCCGCCAAAGCCACCAGCCGCGAGCGGCGGTTGCTGCCTTCCACCAGCCCGCCCTGGCCGGGCACATAGCCGGTGCGGGGCGTTTCAAGAATTTCGATCAACACCGGGATGGCGGCGCGGTGCTTGATCTGCGCCAGCCAGCGCACCGAAATGTGCGCCACGTCCAACTCGCTCAGCCGCATGGCGCGAAACCGGTGGGACTGGATCAGTGCCAGCGCCGCCATGTCACTGACGATCGGGTCCGGGTCAACCAGGGCCGGTTCCAGCCCGGCCAGGATGTCGTCGTTTTGGGCCTGGCCGCTGCGGTTGGCAAACTCGGAGGCCTCGCGCTGGCGGATGGCCGGGTCGCCGCGCAGGTCCGGCTCGGTCCGCGCCCGTTCCAGCAGCCGCAGCGCCGGGTTGGAGGTCACCTCCCCGCTGCGCTGGCGGTCGAGCAGGGCCTGGGCTTCTTCCGGATGCTCGCGCATGAACTCATCCGCCGCGCGCAGCGTCGCCACGGCCGCGCTCACGCCCGCGTCGCCGGCGGCCGTCAGCTCGACCAGGAAGGCCTGCAGCGCGGGCTCGTCGCGCTGGCGCAGCAGCCCGCGCGCCCGCTCGCGCCACAGGTTGATCTCGCCCGCCAGCGCCAATTGCCGCTGGCGTTGGCTGGCCTGCTCCTCCCGCAGCGGCCCGGTCTCGCCGCGCGGCGTGTTCACCAGCTCGCGGCCCAGCGCCTGCAGCGCCTCGCTCACCGTCGCGAATTCGCGCTGCACCGCGTCGGCTTTGCGCATCAGCGCCTGATGCATCGGGCCCAGCCGCGCGTCGATCATGCCCGCCTCATGCCAGCCGCTCGATCCAGGGGTGGCCGGGATCAGCCGCCGTCAGTGCCCAGCGCAGCCAGGCGCGCCCCTCCGGTTCCAGCCGCGGCCAGACGCGCTCGAAATCGGCCTGATCCTGGGCGCGCGGATGGCGGCCGGTGTTCTTGCTCTTGAACAAAAGCGCCAGCTCTGGCGCCAGGTAGGGCACTCCGGCCGGCGTGCGCCGCTCGGCGCGCGCCATCAGCCGCACCACCTCCGGCTGGCGGCGGTAGTGCCACACCCCGGCGTGGATGTCGCTCAGCAGGCAATCAATGAAGGCCGCGCCGCGATGCGCATGGGCCTGGTGGCGTTCGCCCTCCAGGCGCATGCCTGGCGGCCAGCGCTCCAGCCGGCCGGCGTAGGGTGTCACAAAGGTCCACCCGCGCGCCTCCAGGTGGGCGCGCAGGGCCAACTGGTCATCGCGCGCGATTTGCACATCAATGTCGTGATGCACCCGGCTGGCCGCGCCCAGGAACAGATCGATGGCCCAGCCGCTGGCAATATGCCACGGCCGCTCGAAGCCGGCCATCTCCGCCGCCAGCGCCTCCACCGTGTCGAACCCGTGCCGCCCCACCCACCAAGCGTTGGCGCGCGGCAGCAGCCGTTGGAACCAGCGCTCGCGTCCGCTGGCTGGCGGACGCGGCGCGGCTGAGCCCAAATGGGACAGGTAGTCGCGCACGGTCAGGTAATTCTGAAAGATTTCGGTGCCGGCTTCGGCCAGCAGCAGTTGCACCGGCCGGCGCGCGTGGCGCCAGCGCTGCTCGGGCGCGCCCGCCGGGCCGGGCAGGCGGCGGTAGCCCAGCGCGCGCAGCGCCGCCAGCGCTGGCCCTTCCAGCGGGAAAGGCCACACCGACAGGGCGATATCCACCACCCCCGAGCCGTGGGCGCCGTTCAGCGCGGTTGAGCCGACGTGCTGCGCCCGCTCGATGACGCCCCCCTCGGTAACGGCGCCCAGCGCGGCCAGCAGCCGATCGCGTTCGGTGTTAAAGCGCTGGGCGTAATTGGCGGGCGTTGCGGTGACCATGCTGGGCGGAAATATAGTCTTATTAACGCGTTGGTCAAATAGTACCGACGTTGGACCGGCCATGCCCGTCTGCGCTCCCGCGGTCGGGTGCATCGCCAGATGGTGGTTACTATTCTGCGGCGCCTGGTATGCCAGCCCCGCAATCCGCGCCGGTGGCAGGCGAATGGAATTCGCGCCTGGGTGGCGCGGGAAGTGCGCCCCGCGCCGGTCGTCCACTCCCTGCGCTTCGAGAGCGCCCGCAGCCTGCGTGGACGAAAGACCCGCTCAGCCTAGAGGCATCGTCCACGCAGGTGGACGACCGGCCGCAGGCCCTCAGGGGCGACTTCCAGTCGCTGGCGCGTCAGGCGTTACGGCATCTAATTGTTACTATGACTCTACTGCAAGAACTATGTTTCGCCGAAAACGCCAGGGCAGACGCCCCACTTCGGTAGCAAAAATCCGGCCTAAATAGGGAAGCTGCGTGCGAATCACGGCACAAACGGTTACATTTGCTCCACTCATTTCGCTGCCAGACCTTTTTGCAGTGGAGTCTGACTATGTATCAGCTCTGGGCGGCGCCTGCCATAGCGCACGGCCAAAAAAGAGAAATGCACCCCCCGATCCGGTACGCGCCGGTCGCGTTTCAATTCGTGTCGGGCCGGGTGTCCGCTGTCGTCATCATCCACCCCAGCACCACCACACTCACCCCCGCCCAAAAGACGACATCCCCCAACGCGCCCAGGCCATCTAGGCCGCTCACGGTCGGGCCGCCGTCGGCCGGGCCTAACACCAGCCAATACCAGGGGAAGCCGCGATAGCCCTGAAACGTATCCACCCCTGGGGGCAGGCTGAAACTGTTGGACAGGCTGAGAAAGACCCCGGCCGCCAGCAACCCCACGAAGAACAGAACGTGCGAGCGCTTCAAATCCAGGGTGTGCACCCGCAGCGCGCCGGTGATCCACAGCGCCGCCGCCACCACCAGGATAGGCCCGGCCACAAACCGGCGCCCGAAGTCGCCGGCCGCGCCGACCGCCACAATCGCCGCGCCCACGCTGGCGCAGCCCATCAGCGCGCAGGCCGCCGGCAGCGCCAGGCGCTTCAGCCGGCCGCGCGCACCGCCATCCCCGGCCGCCGCCCGCTCGCTCATGCCGCCAGCGCCATGGTCGTTATGTCACCCGCCACATGTCTTGGCCCTTAAAGCCACATGTGTTGGGGCTTAAAGCCACATCTTTTTTCACCATTTGCCTTGTTTTAGGCGCTTCCGCCACACCCGCCACACCCGCCACATCAAAACAGGTAGG
>JAYTFQ010000898.1:0-5650 GCA_043734225.1 Anaerolineales bacterium
TTCAGCCAAGTCTCCATTTCGAAAATCGTCGTCGACCCGGCGAACGCCAACATCGTGTATGCCGCCACGCTCTCGGGCGTGGCCGGCGCCGTGGATGTGCGCGCCAACAATGCCACGCCCTACGGCATTTGGAAGTCGGTCGACGGCGGCGTGCATTGGACCGGCCTGATCACGACCACCAATCGCCTGCACGGCGCGACCGACCTGGTGATGGATCCACAGAATTCCACCCGGCTGTACGCATCCTTCCTGGGCCAGGGCATTTCCAAGACGGTCAACAGCGGCGCCAATTGGGCCTCGGTGATGACCGGCTTCCCGGGCAACGCCACTTTTGACACGGCCCCCAGCCGCTTTGCATTGGGCATCTCGCGCCCGTATATCACCGGCACCGCCGTGCTGTACACCGGCTTTGACTGGTTCGATAGCGGCAGTTCCGACCCCGCCCACTACCATCACTCCACCATTTGGAAATCGACCAACGAAGGCGGCAACTGGACGCAGACGCCGGATCTGGGCGCCTATCCGGACCAGGTGAATGGTTACTGCGACAAGACTGGCGCGGGCTCGCAGTGCGACTACGACAACACCATCGGCGTTGATCCGAAGAACCCGAATATCGTCTACGCCTTGGGCCTGTTCAACTACAGCACCGGCTCGGGCGGCATATACCGCACGACCGATGGCGGCAGCCACTGGGTGGATATCGGCTACGGCCAGCACCCCGACTTTCACACCATTGCCATTCGCAAGGATGACCCCAAGAATATCGTCATCGGCAATGACGGCGGCGCGTGGTCGTCGAACAACCGCGGCGGCCGGCCTAACGGCGCGGCTGATGATATTTCGGCGGTGGACTGGGGCGACTTGAACGGCAATCTGGACCTGAACACCGGTGACATCACCTCCACCGGGCTCCAGATCTCGGAATTCACCGGCATCGCCCAAAACCCCACCAGGACCGGCCGGGTGTACGGCGGCCTGCAGGATAACGGCACGCTGCGCAAGAGCAGCGCCTCGAACATCTGGACCGACTTTGCCAGCGGCGACGGCGGGCACGTGCTGGTTGACCCCACCAACCCGAACCTGGTCTACGGCACCTATCCCGGCCTCAGCCCCTTCCGCTTCAATGACGGCATGTTCAATTTCCTGAGCAATGCCAGCATCGCCAACGGCATCGACCAGAATGACCGCGCGGCCTTCTATATCCCGATGGAGATGGATCCGGGCAACCCGGCCCGGCTGTACCTGGGGTCCGACCGGCTGTACCGCACCGACAACGCCAACACGGTCTATTCCGGGGATATTCTCTGGCAGCCCATCAGCCCAGATTTGACCTCCGGCTGCGCCAACCGCAACTCATCACCCACCAGTTTCGCCTGCGTCATCACCGCCATCGGCGCTACGGCCGGCGGCCCGTTCGTGTATGTGGGCACCGGCGACGGGCGCGTGTGGCTGAGCGCCAACGCCACCAGCGCCGCCCCCACCTGGACCCGGGCCGACACGCCCGCCAGTGGGCTGCCGCTGCCGCTGCGGCCGGTCTCGGCCTTTGCGGTGGACCGGTCGAATTACCGGATTGCTTATGTGGCCTACTCCGGCTTCAACGCCGCCTCGCCCTTCAGCCAATCCGGCCATGTGTTCAAGACAGCGGATGGCGGCCAGCATTGGACCGACATCAGCAGCAACTTGCCCGACGTGCCGGTCAACAGCATCGTGCTCGACCCCAGCAATCCCAACGCGCTGTTCGTCGGCACCGATGTCGGCCCGCTGGCCAGCTACGACCGGGGCGGCTCCTGGGCGCCTTTGGGAACCGGCTTCCCCCTGGTGACCGTGGCTCAGCTCGACATCAACCCTTACACCCGCCTGATGCGCGCCGGCTCATATGGCCGTGGCGCCTGGAGCGTGGATGACAGCGCCCACCCCTCGCCGGCGCTGGAGATCGCGGCGACCGATGCCGGCGTGCCCGTCGGGCCGGGCAGCCTGCTGACCTTCCATATCACGGTCCAGAACATCGGCAGCCTGGATGCGACCAACGTCATTATCACGGCCCCGCTGCCCGCCAACACCAGTTACGTCTCTGGCGGCACGCTGGTCGGATCGAACGTCGTCTTTACGGTGCCCACGCTGTCAAAGCCCAGCCAGGTTTCCACCGGCGGGGATTTGGGCAGCATCGGACTGCTGCCCGGTCACGCCACTGTCAGCTTCGCGGTGCATGTTTCCAATGCCCTTTCCAGCGGGGACGTCATCACGCTCGACGGGCTGCGCGCCCGCTCGGGCCCGTATCCGTCTGCCACTAGCAGTCCCGTATTTGTGACCCTGGCGCCGGATAAGGCCGTGGCGCTCCTGCCCAGCGCGCAGTCGGCTTACGCCCATCCCAGCGATGTGTTCACCTACAAGCTGGCGCTGCAAAACCAGGGCTTCAACGCCGACAGCTACGACCTGAGCGCCAGCGGGTTTGCCTGGACGGCCACCATCTGGGACGAGAATTTCACCGCGCCCCTGTCGCACACCATCAGCCTGGCCCCTGGGCAGGTGCTCACCATCGGGGTCAAGATCGCCGTGCCCGGCGATGCCACCATCAATATGTCTGACACGGCCACGATCACAGCCGTGTCCCACACCAACCCGGCCGTGAGCAGCTCGGCCACCCTCCAAACCAAGATCGTCGTGCACGACATCCTGCTCGTCGATCAGGACGGCGACTTGCCAGACGTCAACTCGTCCTACACGGCGGCGCTGAACAGTGCCGGTTTCGCCTATGACACCTGGGACCTGGCGGCGGATCCGAACCTGCCGCTCAGTTACATGAAGGGACACAAGGTGATCATCTGGTTCACTGGCACCTCCTTCATCGATCCGCTCGGGCCGTATGAAAGCCATCTGACCGACTACCTCAACGGCGGCGGCGGGCTGTTTCTGTCCGGCTTTGACGTGCTCGACTTCGCCGGCAGCACGCCGTTTATCCCTAACTATCTGCACGTCGCCAACTGGGATTCCTCGACCCAGAACGACATCCCGACTGTCAGCGTCTCGGGCGTGCCCAACAGCCCAATCGGCGGCGGCTTTGGCACGCTGACATTGAACTACCCGACAGCCGACTACTGCGACTGCAACGACGATCTGACGCTGGCCAGCCCGGCCCTGGCCGCCTTCACCGGCAACCCGAATGCCATCACCACCGGCCTGAGCGTGGACACCGGCACTTACAAGCTGGTCTTCCTGGCCTTCCCGTTTGAGGCCATGGGCGGCGCGCCGGACCAGGCTCAGTTGATGAAGCAGACCCTGACTTTCTTTGGGATCACGGAGCACCAGAACTATCTGCCGCTCATCATGCGCTAGCTGCGCGTCATCCGCGGCCAGATAATCGAACGCTGGCCCGGCCGGGAACGCCTCCGGCCGGGCCAGCGTTTTAATCACATGAGACAGCCCGTTGCTCTCGTTTGGCGCGCGTTTCCGCGCTGGCTGCCGCCGGCGGCCTGGTGGCTGGCGGTGTGCCTGGCGTTCAGTGCCTTTGGCTGCGCCGGCGCGCCCGGCAGCGCCACCGCGACCAGCGCCATTTCACTGTCGCCCGCGCCGCCGCCCAGTGCCACGCCGCCGCCTGCCACCGTTCTCGCGCTGTCGCCCAGCCCCGCTGTGCCCGCCACGCTAGGCGCCACAACCGGCCCGCTGCTGGGGCTGACGCGAGAGCTGGCCCTGGCCGACCGAGAAATGCAGGCCGCCGCCGCCAGCGCCACGCTGCCGGAAACGCAAGGACACGCGCAGGCAGTCATCAACACCCTCGTTGGCGCCTGGGGCCGCTGGTACGACGTGGGCCGCACCGACGACCCGTCTGACCGGCGCGGCGTCTTTCCCGGCGAGCGCGTGCCCGGCCCGGCCAATGACACCCCCACCGACCTCACCCCGATTGGCTGGGGCCTGCGCGCCTACGACCAGGTGAACCTGGCGGGGCGGCCGGCCATCCAAACTGTAATGGGCGACGTGAAAGGCTGGCGCGACAATCCCCGCGCGCGCTATGACGACATCCAACGGGCTATCACAGGGCCGCAGCCTAACCCGGGCCGGATTGGCCAACTGGGCGGCCAGGCGATGCGCGCGCTGGCCTGGGCGCGGCTGATCATCGTCTAGGCCGCCACCCTGGATCAAGCACGGCAAGATGCGCAAGCCGGGAGCCAGGCAACCGGCGCCGCCCTGACTGCCGTGCAAACGATCCGCTGAAATTCAAAAGTTCCGATGCCATAACTGTGCCGCCTGGCTCGGATTACCGGCCGAATTGGATGACGCCATGCCAGGCCGTGTCCCGTTGGCCGCCACGATTATCCTTTTAGGTAATCGAATGTAGAATCCAGCGCATGATACTCAGGACTCGGCTATGAGGCGGGCGGGGCGCCGTCCACATGGGCTATTCCGCCGCGGCCTGGCGGCCGTGCTGCTCACGCTGGCGCCGCTGGCCGCCGGCCAGGGCCGGGCAGCGTCGGCGCCCCCGCCGCCAGTGTGGACGGTTGTGCCCAACAACATCCAGGTCGTCGCGCTGTGGGACAAGGGCCAGCTTCGGAGCCAAATGCCCGCGCAAGCATTGGCGCCGCCCGCCGCCAGCGACCTGACCCTGATCTCCAAATCGGCCAGCCCGGCCTCGCTGGCGCCGAATGGCACGCTGCATTACGCCATCACGCTCACCAATACCACCAACCTGACCCAGACCTTTCGCGTGACCGACACGCTGCCGCCGGCCGTGGCCTATATCACCGGCACCGCCAGCGTCGGGCTGGTGTATATCGCCACGCCCCCCACGCTGACGGGCATGGTTAGCCTGAATGCATTTAAGGGCGATGTGGTCACCACCACCGGCGCGCCGCCGTACACCGAAATTTCCGGCACGACCAGCGCCAATATCTGCCAGAATTATTTTCTACAGTGCGATGACAGCGCCCTCACGCTCTCCGGCTTGCCGTTTCGCTATTTAGGGGTTGACTACACCACCATTACCCTGGACAGCAATGGCTTTGTAATGCCGGGCGCCGGGCCGGTGGGCGCGGACAGCGTCAACCAGAACCTGCCCGCCAGCGCCAGTCCTAATAATGTGATTGCGCCGTTCTGGGCCGACCTGGATCTGGACGGCAAAGCGCTGGGCGATCCGGGCGGCGGCGATTGGTGGTACGGCGTGATTCACAACAATGGCACCCAGGCCGACTATCTGGTGGTGGAATGGCATCATGCCCAGAAGAAGTTCGACGACGGCACAGACTATAACTTCCAGGTCTGGATCCAACTGCACGCCGAGCACATTACCTTCGCTTATGCCACGCCGGCCTTCACGGGCGATACCTCGTCGGCCACGGTCGGTTTTGAAAACAGTGATGGCACGCTCGGCCACACCTACCTGTTCAACGGCGCGGGCCAGGTGCCCGCGTCGGGCAGCGAGCTGGCGCTCGTGGCCGATTTCGATACGGCTCTGCTTGGCTTTGACGTCCGTGGGCGGTCCAGCCTGCCCGGTTGCTCCACTCTCACCAATACCGTCAACCTTGCCCGGCCCATTGGCACGGTCAGCACCACCGCCACCACGGCCAGCGCCAGCACGGCCACGTTTGGGCCGTGCCTCCATTTGCCGTTGATCAGCCGCTAAGTGGAAACACAAAACTACTGATGGATCCAGCCG
>JAYTFQ010000899.1:0-2766 GCA_043734225.1 Anaerolineales bacterium
CAACTTCGCGCCCGAGGCGCGCGCCCCGGATGACGCCATCGCCGGCGACCAGGACCTGACCGCCGAGGCCGCCAGCCGCCGCGCCGCCAGCCTGGCCGAGGGCGGCGACCATCGCAGCGCCGTGCGCTATCTGTACCTGGCCGCGCTGCTGCATCTGGAAGAGGCCGGCCTGCTGCGCTATGACCGCAGCCTGACCAACCGCGAGTACCTGCGCAGCCTGGCGGCCCGGCCTGAGCTGGCCGACCGGCTGCGCGGCGTGGTGGAAGTGTTCGACCGGGTGTGGTACGGCTTCGACGCCATCGACGCCGCCGCTTACGGCGAGTACGCGGCGCGGGTGGCGGCGCTGCGGGAGCAGAAATGAGACACCCAGGCCGCGACGCGCCGCGGGTGGCCGGCCTGCTGCTGGTGCTGGCGCTGGCAGCGGCGCTGCGGGAGCAAAAATGAGACGCCCCGGCCGCGACGCACTGCGGGTGGCCGGCCTGCTGCTGGTGCTGGCGTTGGCAGCGGCGCCGCGGGAGCAGAAATGAGACGCCCCGGCCGCGACGCGCTGCTGGTGGCCGGCCTGCTGCTGGTGCTGGCGCTGGTGACGGCGCTGGCCGCCGCGCGCCAGACGCAGCAAGCCACGCCGCCCACGCTGGCCAGCTTTTCCAACGCGCCGGATGGTGCGCGCGCCCTGAAGCTGTGGCTGCAAGACCTGGGCTACAGCGTGCGCGACGACAGCCCCGATCCCTTTGCGGTGCCGGCTGCCGCCAAGCTGGCCCTGCTGCTGGAGCCGAGCACGCCAGTGACCGCCGGCGAATGGCGGGCGCTGGACGGCTGGGTGGCGGCCGGCGGCACGCTGGTGCTGGCCGGCGATGGGCTGGGCACGCAGTTGGCCACCGAGCACTACACCATCACCCTGGCCTACCTGGCCAGCCCGGCGGACAGCCTGACCGCGCAACTGCCGGTGTTCGCCTCGCCGCCGCTGGCCGGCGCGGCGCCAGTGCAGGCCCAGGCCTATCTGAGCACGCGCCGGACGGATGTGGCGCCGCTGCTCGCGACACTCGAAGGCCCAGTGGCGCTGACCTTCGCGCAGGGCCACGGGCGCGTGATCGTCAGCGCGGCGCCGTTTGCCTTCACCAACGCCGGGCTGAAGCTGGCCGGCAACCCGGCGCTGGCGCTGAACCTGGCAACGGTGGATGGGCTGAGCGCCGGCGTTGCGAACAACAATGGCAACAAATCGAACGGCGCCTTTGGGGCAGGCGCGGCCGGCGTGGTGTGGTTTGACGAGTGGCACCACGGCGCGCGGCCGGGCAACGAGGCGGCCGGCATTGTGGGGCCAGACCAGTGGCTGCGCGGCACACCGGCCGGGCAGGCGCTGCTGTTTGTGGCAGCGGTGCTGTTCCTGGCGCTGCTGCTGCGCGGGGCGCGCTTTGGGCGGCCGGTGCCGCTGCCGCGCGACACGGCCCGGCGCGCGCCGCTAGAATACATCACCGCCATGGCCAACCTGCACCGCCGCGCCGGGCAGCGGCGGGCGGCGCTGCGGCATTATCATGACCAGATCAAGCGCCGGCTGGGGCGCCGCTACCGGCTGGACCCCAGCCTGCGCGACCCTGAATACGTGGCGCGGCTGGCGGAGCTGCGGCCGGGGCTGGACGCGGCGGCGCTGCGCGGGCTGCTGCTGGCGCTGAGCCAGCCGGCGGTGAGCGAAGAGACACTGGTGCGGCTGGCCGGGCAGGCCGCCGATTGGATGAAGGAGCCGAGCTAGATGGAACTGGCCGACGTGAAACAGATGGCCGACCTGCTACGGCAGGAGGCGGGCAAGGTGCTGGTGGGCATGCAGGACCCGTTTGAGCTGCTGGTGGTGGCGCTGATCACCGGCGGGCATGTGCTGCTGGAGGGCGTGCCGGGCACGGCCAAAACGCTGATGGCCAAGACGCTGGCTCAACTGGTGCAGGCACGCTTCACGCGGGTGCAGTTCACCCCCGACCTGATGCCGTCCGATATTCTGGGCACCAGCGTGTTCGATATCACCACCGGCAAGTTCTATCTGAAGAAGGGGCCGGTGTTCACCCAGATGCTGCTGGCCGACGAGATCAACCGCGCCCCGGCCAAGACCCAATCGGCCTTGCTGGAGGCGATGGAAGAGCGCCAGGTGAACCTGGAGGGCGAGCGCTACCCGCTGGATCCGCCGTTCATGGTCATCGCCACCATGAACCCGGTGGAATACGAGGGCACCTACCCGCTGCCGGAGGCCCAGCTCGACCGCTTCTTGTTTAAGGTGCTGGTGGGCTACGCGCCGCAGGAGGCGGAGGTGGAGGTGCTGCGGCGCTATCACCACGGCTTCGACGCGCACGACCTGGCCGCCGCCGGGCTGCGGCCGATCGTGCCGGCGCAGGCGGTGGTGCAGGCGCGGGCCGCCATCAACGCGGTGCTGGTAGAGGAGAGCCTGCTGAACTATGTGGCCCGGCTGGCGGGGGCCAGCCGCGCGTCGCCGGACCTGGTGCTGGGCGCCAGCACGCGCGCCTCCACGCATGTGCTGCTGGCTTCCAAAACCTACGCCGCCATCCAGGGGCGCGGCTATGTGACGCCGGACGATGTGAAGTTCGTGCTGCCGTCCATCTATCGCCACCGGCTGCTGCTGAAGCCCGAGGCCGAGATTGAGGGGCTGGATGCGGATGCCGTCATCGGGCGGCTTCTGTCGCAGGTGGAGGTGCCGCGATAGGCGTTGATATGCTCAGCTCATCATTGTTTAAGAGTTTCGGCGAATGGGGTTGGGCAGCCAGC
>JAYTFQ010000900.1:0-16869 GCA_043734225.1 Anaerolineales bacterium
AGCTCGCCGCAGGCCCGAGTTGATTCGATCCACCATGACCACCGCCACCGCCGTGAAGATCGCCAGCACCAGCCAACCCTCCAGATTGCCGATGGTGAAGGTGTAATACGGTGGGATGAAAAAGAAGTCGAAGGCCAGCGCGGCGGCCAGCGCGGCCACCAGGCCGGCGCTGAGGCCGCCGCGGGTGGTGCTCCAGCCCACCGGCACCAACAGCAGCAGCGCCACCACGGCGTCGCCCAGGGTGGCGCGGCCAATGAGCAGCAGCAGGCCGGTCACGGCCGCCACCGCCACCACGGCCTCGCCGGCGTTCAACAGGACGACAGAATAAATGGACGAGCGAAACTTTTGCATGACGAGCCTCTTTCTATGCCAGGTGCAGGGCGGCCAGGATCAGATCGATGATCTTGATGCCGATGAAGGGCGCGATGACGCCGCCCAGCCCATAGATCAACAAGTTGTCGCGCAGCAGCCGCGCCGCGCCCACGGCCCGGTAGGGCACGCCGCGCAGCGCGAGCGGGATCAGCACCGGGATGATCAGCGCGTTGAAGATCACGGCTGACAGGATGGCGCTCTCGGGCGTGGTGAGGTGCATGAAGTTCAGCACCCTGAGCGCCGGGTAGGTGGAGGCGAAGGCAGCCGGGATGATGGCAAAGTATTTGGCCACGTCGTTGGCGATGCTGAAGGTGGTCAGCGCCCCGCGCGTCATCAGCAGTTGCTTGCCGATCTCCACAATCTCAATCAGCTTGGTCGGGTTGCTGTCCAGGTCCACCATGTTGGCGGCTTCACGCGCCGGCTGCGTTCCCGTGTTCATCGCCACCGCCACGTCCGCCTGGGCCAGGGCCGGCGCGTCGTTGGTGCCGTCGCCGGTCATGGCCACCAGCCGCCCGCCGGTCTGGTAATCGCGGATGAGTTTGAGCTTGGTCTCCGGCGTGGCTTGCGCCAGAAAGTCATCCACGCCGGCCTCGGCCGCGATAGTGGCGGCGGTCAGCGGGTTGTCACCGGTGATCATCACGGTCTTAATGCCCATCTTGCGCAGGTGGCTGAAGCGCTCTTTGATGCCGCCCTTGACGATGTCCTTGAGATGGATCACCCCCAGCGCCTCGCCGTTGCGCGCCACCACCAACGGCGTGCCCCCAGCGCGGGCGATGGTATCCACCGTGGATTGCAGCTCGGGCGGGACGTGATTGCCCTGGTTCTTGATCAGCGCCAGCATGGCATCCGGCGCGCCTTTGCGTACCGAGGTGCCGTCCGGCAGGTCCACGCCGCTCATGCGCGTTTGGGCGGTGAAGGGCACAAAGCGCATGCCGGCCGGGCGTTCGGCCTCTGGCAGGTCCAGCGGGCCACCGAGCTTCAGGTCGGCGCCGACCGAGCGGGCGCGCAGGCCGAATTTTTCCTTGGCCAGCACCACAATGCTGCGGCCCTCGGGCGTCTCGTCGGCCAGTGAGGCCAGTTGGGCGGCGTCGGCCAGTGATTTGGCGTCCGCCCGGCCCACCGGCAGGAACTCCACCGCCTGGCGATTGCCCAGGGTGATGGTGCCGGTCTTGTCCAGCAGCAGCACGTCCACGTCGCCGGCGGCTTCCACCGCCCGGCCGGACATGGCGATGACGTTGCGCTGGATCATGCGGTCCATGCCGGCAATGCCGATGGCCGACAGCAGGCCGCCGATGGTGGTGGGGATCAGGCACACCAGCAGGGCAATCAGCACGGTGATGGTCACCGGGGTGCCCTGGCCGGCGGCCTGGACGCTGTAGAGCGAGTACGGCAGCAGCGTGGCGCACACCACCAGGAAGATGATGGTGAAGCCCGCCAGCAGGATGTTCAGCGCAATCTCATTCGGCGTCTTCTGGCGCTTGGCGCCCTCGATCAGGCTGATCATGCGGTCGAGGAACCCCTCGCCCGGGTTGGCCGTCACTTTGATGACTAACCAGTCCGACAGCACGCGCGTGCCGCCGGTGACGGCGCTGCGGTCGCCGCCGGATTCGCGGATGACCGGGGCGCTCTCGCCGGTGACGGCGCTCTCGTCCACCGAGGCCACGCCTTCGACGATTTCGCCGTCAGCCGGGATGATGTCGTTGGTTTCCACCAGGAACAGGTCATCCTTGCGCAGGCCGGCCGACGACACCAGGTCGAAGCCGGCGTCGTGCCGGGGCGCGCGCAGCTTCTTGGCCTGGGTCTCCTGACGGGTTTTGCGCAGCGCCTCGGCCTGTGCCTTGCCGCGCCCCTCGGCCACCGCCTCGGCAAAGTTGGCGAACAGCACCGTGAACCACAGCCACAGGGCGACGGCGCCGATGAAGGTGGCCGGCGCCTCGCCCTGGCCCAGGAGCGCCTGCGCAAACAGGAGCGTGGTGATGACGCTGCCGACCTCGACCACGAACATCACCGGGTTGCGCACCTCGACGCGCGGGTCGAGCTTGACGAACGACTCCCAGATCGCGCGCTGATACATCTCGCGCCGGTAAGGGGTTTGCTTCTTGATGGGTTCTACTTGGACAGACATGGCGTTAGTGCCCCAACAGCAGGTGTTCCACAATCGGCCCCAGCGACAGGGCCGGGATAAAGCTCAAGGCGCCGACGATCATGATCACGGCGATGAGCCAGGCGATAAACAAGGGCGTGTGGGTGGGCAGCGTGCCCGCCCCGGCCGGCACCTTCTTCTTGCGCGCCAGCGAGCCGGCGATGGCCAGGGCCGGGATCACCAGCCAGTAGCGCGAGAAAAACATCACCACCCCGAGCGCGGTGTTATAAAAGACGTTGTTGACCCCGATGCCGGCAAAGGCGCTGCCATTGTTGTTGGCCGCTGACGAAAAGGCATACAGCACCTCGCTGAAGCCGTGCGGGCCGGGGTTATAGATGGTGGCGATACCGGCCGGCAGGGCCACCGCCAGCGCCGTGCCGACCTTGGCCAGCAGGATCGGGATGAGCAGCATCAGCGAAGCCATCTTCATCTCATAGGCTTCGATCTTTTTGCCCATGTATTCCGGCGTGCGGCCCACCATCAGGCCGGCCACGAACACCGCCACGATGACGAAGGCCAGCATGCCATACAGCCCCGAGCCGACGCCGCCAAAGATGATCTCGCCCAGTTGGATCATGAACAGCGGCACCAGCCCGCCCAGCGGCATGAACGAGTCGTGCATGGCATCCACCGAACCGTTGGAGGCGGCGGTGGTGGCCGTGGCCCACAGGGCCGAGTTGACGATGCCGAAGCGCGTCTCCTTGCCTTCCATGTTGCCGCCAGATTGCAGCGCGCTGGCCTGCTGGTCTACCCCCAGCGGCGTGAAGGCCGGGTTGCCGCCTTGTTCCGCCCACACGGCCACGGCCAGCAGCGCCACAAAGATGAGGGTCATGGTCGCCAGCAGCGCCCAGCCCTGGCGCGTGTCGCCCAGCATCTTGCCGTAGGTGTAAACCAGCGCCGCCGGGATGAGCAAGATCGACAGCATCTCCAGGAAGTTCGAGAACGGCGTGGGGTTCTCAAACGGATGGGCGGAGTTGACGTTGAAGAAACCGCCGCCGTTGGTGCCAAGCTGTTTGATGGCGATCTGCGAGGCGGCCGGGCCGAGCGGCAGCACCTGTTGGGCCACCGCGTTGCCGTTCGTGTCGGTGGTCGCCTGCGCCAGCGGCACCGTTTTGTAATCGCCAAACGTCTGCACCACACCCTGCGAAACCAGCAGCAGCGCCAAGACCAGCGACAGCGGCAGCAGGATATACAGCGTGCTGCGCGTCAGGTCCACCCAGAAGCTGCCAATGTCCTTGGTGGTATGCCGGGCGATGCCGCGGATCAGGGCCACCAGCACCGCCATGCCGGTGGCGGCCGAGACGAAATTCTGCACGGCCAGGGCCAGCATCTGGGTCAGATAGCTCATGGTGGTTTCGCCGCCATAGCCCTGCCAGTTGGTGTTGGTGGCAAAACTCACCGCGGTGTTCCATGAGGAATCCGGGGTGACGGCGGCCAGGCCCCGCGGGTTGAGCGGCAGGAATGCTTGCGCGCGCTGGAGCAGATAAACCACCAGCAGGCCCAGCACATTGAAGATCATCACCGCCAGGGCATACGCCTTCCAATTCATCTCCTGGTCGGCGCTGATGCCGGCCAGGCGATAGCTGAGGCGCTCCCCTGGCGCCAGCAGCGGGTGCAGGAACGTGTGTTGGCCCTCGTACACGTTGGCCATGAAGGTGCCCAACGGCTTGGCCAGCGCCAGCAGCACGACCAGATAGAAAATGAGCTGAAACCAACTGAAGGCAGTCATCCGAACCACTCCGGTTTAAGCAAGGCCAGCACCAGATAAATGAGCAGGCCGATGGTGATCACACCAGCGACGAGATACAGCGGGTTCATACCTTGTCCTCCATCAGCCGGTCGCACACCACAATGAAGACCCAGCTGAGCGCAAAAAAGACGAGCGTTAGTCCGATATAGACGATGTCCATGAAACCTCCAAAAGGTCAGGCCGTTGGCCGGCCCTGACAGGCTGTGATTTGTTTACGTTGCGTTACTGCTCAAGGAAATCACGGATTTCTTGGCCGAATTGGATGACGCGGCCAGAAGTTCGTCTGGCCGCGTCATCCAATTCGGCCGGCGTTTTATGCCAGGCTGAACCGATACCACGCTGCCATTAAACGCGTTTGCGCGGCAAGGCGGGGGCAAAGACTCGCCTGGCGGCGTCCAGAAAGTGTCAAGAGGGTGCCTGAACGGCCTTTTTTTATACCGCCTTAATGGGTCTTTATTTGTCCTTTACAGGGTTGCTAGTGATTTTTGTCACAGTTTTATGACGAGTTGTTAGAGTCAAGCTTGTAGAACCGGAGGTATGCAGAATGTTACCCAATCCCCCTGTGCGGCGGCCGTCCGCCAAGTTCCCCATCAGCCTCGAACCCATCGCGCGCAAGCAGCCGGTTCCGGTGGTCATGTCGCTGCTGCTGCCGGAAGGCCTGGCGCTGCCGCCCGCCCGGCGGCTGGTGGTGCTGGTGCCGGACCTGGATGTGGACCAGGCGGCCCTGGCGCGGCGCATTTGGAACCTGGCGGCGCCCAGCAAGCGGGCTGTGCTTTACCTGGGGCTGACGACCTCGAGCTCTGAAGAACCACAGGCGCGTCGCCAATTGGCGAGCATTGCCGCGCTGACGCGTGACGATTGGGTCAACGTGAGCACGGCGCTGGTGGTGGAAACCGATTGGGTGGGCGCGCTGCGGCCCCAATTGCGCGCGGGTGATGTGATCGTGTGCCACACGGAGCAGATGCTGCCCGGTTGGCGCGGGGCGCGGCCATTGGGACACGCGCTGTGCCAGATCCTGCAGACGCCGGTGCATCTGCTGGAGGGCTTTTACGCCGGTGATCCGGCCCAGCCGGCGCATCCTACGGCGGCCTTCGTGTTTTGGGCCGGCGCGGTCGCCATCCTGGTGCTGGCCTTCTGGCTCCAGGTTCAAATCAACGCCCTGCCCAAGAACTGGGCCGAAAGCACGCTGATGGCGATTTCGGTCGTGGCCGAATGCGGTCTGATCGGCTTGTGGAGCCGCGTTTTCAATTCATAAGGTCAATGTTGTGAGCAACACTCAGTTGAGCCAAAACAATCTTCCCAAGACCGCCGCGCGCGACTCAGTCAACCCGCTGCGCGGCGAATATGCCGGCTGGCAAACCTTGTTTGAGACCCAGCCAGGCCTGGTGCAGCGCTTTATCGAAGGCCAGGGCCGCCTGTTGGCCGAGGCGCTGGGGCGGCGCGAGGCCGGCACCCAACTGCGCTTCACCCTGCCCGACCGGGTGGCGGTGCTGGCCGTGCCCGGCGAGACCGCGCCGCTGGTGACCGTGCCGCCCGAATTCCGCGAGCAGTTGGCCGGCGGCCTGATCGACCGGCTGACGCGCGCCAACCTGGCGCAGGCCGTGCGCCAGCGCCTGGGCGAGCTGGAGCAGTCGCCCAACCGGGCCGTGGCCGTCAGCGCCGGCCTGCTGCGTTTCGCCACCGGCGAGCATCTGGTGCGCAACCTGCTGCCCTCCGGCCACACCGTGCAATACACGGCCGCGGAAGGCGAAGAGATCCCCAGCCTGCCGCTGCCCGCTGAAAGCGAGCCGCAATCGGCCATCACCGCGAGCACCGATGCGATTGCCGAAGAAGGCGCCGGCGAGGCCGGCCGCGGCGAGTTGTTGGTGCCGTACGTGCCGGCCGCGCGGCAGTTCTATCTGCCGCAGTGGGTGGCGTTCGATGCCGACGGGCAATTGCTGGTGAAGTCAACCGGCGAAGCCGAAGCGCAGGTGGCCTCCATGCAGCGCTTCCTGGCGATTTTGCATATGGCTATCAGCCTGGCGCCCTACCTGGTGGCCGATGAGGTCTATCAGCAAAAGCGCTACGGCATGCTGGGCCAACTGGTCAACCAGGGCCGCGCCCTGGCGCGCTACCGAACGCATGAAATTGTTCAGACCATCTGGCGGCGGGCCAAGGCGCAAGACCTGAACCGCGGCCTGAGCGTGAGCCTGCCGTATTTTGACGACCAGGACCTGCGGCTGCGCAACCATTCCTTCGAGATCATCCCGGCCGGGCGGATCATGTTCGTGCCGGAGTTTGTGGTGCGCGCGGCCCTGGCCGAGCAAGCCAAAGTGGCGCAAGACACGCGCCTGAGCCTTTCAACGCGGCAGCATCTGTTGGCTGAACTGCGTCTATTGGAGGCGGCCTTCGCTTTACCCGAAGACCGTTAGAGATTAAGCCATGTTGCCGTCCATCCTATTGTTAGCCGTTATTGTGTTTGTCGCCTATCGCGTGTCGCCGCGCGAGAATAAAGAAGACGCGCATGTGCACGGCGCGGGCCAGATCGGCCTGCTGGCCGCCCTGGCGCTGTTCGGCGTCGACTACTTCACGTCGTATTTCTATGCCACCGGCGAGATGCTGTCGGCGTTGCACCCGTATGGTCTGCAGAACTACGCCTACATCGCCGTGGCGGTGATTGGCCTGGCGAATTTTGTGTTCGGCGCGCTGTATATGTATTCGCTGGGCGTGTTCAACGAGGGCGGCGGCTCCTACACCGCCTCCATGCGCTATCTGTGGCCCACGCTCAGCTTGATCGTGGCGGTGACGCTGATCCAGGACTATGTGCTGACCATTGTCGTCTCGGCGCTGTCGGGCGCCGACCAACTGCTCTCGGTGCTCAACCTGTATGGCGGGAGCTGGCTGCTGCACTTCGGCATCGGCGCGGTGCTGGCCGCGGTGACCTGGTATCTGACCATCCGCGGCCGGGGCGAATCGGCCCGGGTGGTGTTTGTGCTGCTGGGTATCTTTGTGATGCTGACGGTTACGCTGGTGGCCGGCCTGGTGGTTGCCCACGTGCGCGGGGTGGCGGCCGTGCCAGCCGACCAGGCGCCCGTGGCGGTGTCGCTCGGGCAAGCCGCGCTGCACATGTTGACGGCCTCGATGAAGGGCATGGTGGCCCTCACCGGTCTGGAAGCGATCTCGAACGGCATCCAGTTCATCAAGAACGAGGACGCCGGCTTCGTTGGCTGGGGCAAGAAGCACCTGCCGAAACTGGATAGTGTCTGGAAGTTCTACAGCGGCAAGGCCGGCATCGGCCGCGCCGTGCAGACCTCGTTCTTGTTCTACGGCGGTCTGACCACCATGTTCCTGACGTTCTTCGCCATCCGCTTCAACGTCTTCGACGGCACCCTGGGCCGCACCGTGGTGGGCAACCTGGCCGCCATTGGCTTTGCCGAGATTCCAGGCGGCACGATCCTGTTCTGGGCTTACCAGTTGCTGGCCGTGGCGCTGCTGGCCGCCGCTTCCATGACGGCTTTCCAAGACGCGCAGGCCACCGAATGGCGTGACGTGGCCATCGGCGAGATACCCGAAGCCATCGTCTATCGCGACCCGCGCGGCACCTTTACGCGCTCGGTCACCATCACCTTCGGCCTTTCAGTGGTCATCATGCTGCTGGTGCGCGGGCAGACGACCGTGGCCGTGCCGTTTTATGGCGTGGGCGTGTTTATGCCGATCATGGTGATGGGGCTGGCGGTGCGCCAGCATGTGAAGAAGCACTTCACCGGCCGCGCGCGCACCTGGGGCGTGATTGGCGCCACCTTTGCGGCCGTTTTGGCGGCGGTGGTGTTCGTGGGCCAGATCGCCGGGAAGTGGCAGGAAGGCGGCTGGGTGGTCTTGATCTCGTTCAGCCTGCTGGCCCTGGCCGCGCACGCCATGCTGCTCTCGCCGCTGGGCTATCGTGAACCCAAGCAGATCCACCGCATCGTGCGCGACAAGGCGCGCGTGCAGGGCGCGATGGCCTCCATCGTTGAATGGCAATCCCTGCGCATGCAGGAGTATCGCTACAGCCTGCTGATGGGGATCGACCGCTTGTTTGGCGTCGTCGGCATCCATCTCCCGCCCAGCCTGCAACCGGCGCCGGTGGCCGCCGGCGAATACGATCAGGCCTTGCATGTCGACCACCCGGATGCGCCGTCGCTGCTGGCCCAATACCTGGACGCCCAGCCCGTGCCCGAGCCGCGCCTGGGCGGCCAACCGCGCGAAACGGCGCCGCAGAAGACGCCTCCCTAAAGCCGGCTTATAGAGCCTATGTCCCGCCAGACCCGCGCGGCCACGTGGCCGGGCGGGTCTGATGGTTAACCAAGATGTCCGCTGTTCCTCTACATACCCTGAACGCCGCCGAAGTGTGGGAGGCGCTGGAAGCCTCGCCCGCCGGCCTGCCGGCCGACAGCGTGGCCCAGCGCCTGGCGCTGTATGGCGCTAACGCGCTGCGCGAGCCGCCGCCCCAACCCGCCTGGAAGCTGCTGGTGAGCCAGGGCAGCCACGCCATGGCGCTGGTGCTGCTGGGTGCGGGCGTGCTGGCCATGGTCGGCGGCCGGCTGGTGCTGGGCCTGGTCATTTGGGGCGTGGTGCTGGTCAACGCCGGCTTTTCGTTCTGGCAGGAGTATCGCGCCGAGCGCGCCATTGCCGCGCTCAAGCGCATCTTGCCGGCCTACGCGCGGGTGCTGCGCGCCGGCCAGGAAACTAAGGTGCCGGCCAGCGACATTGTGCCGGGCGACGTGCTGGTGCTGGCCGAGGGCGATAACATCCCGGCGGACGCGCGCCTGGTGGAAGCGGCCGGGCTACGCGTGAACCAGGCCACGCTCACCGGCGAAGCCATGCCCTCGCTCAAATCGGCCGATGCCTCGCTGCGCGAAGGCCTGTCGGAGCTGGAGCGCCCCAACCTGCTGTTCGCCGGCAGCTCGATTGTGGCCGGCACCGGCCGGGCGGTGGTGTTTGCCACCGGCATGCTGACCGAGTTCGGCCGCATTGCCAACCTGACCCAGGCGGTGACGGAAGAACCCAGCCCGCTGCAGCGCAGCCTGACGCAACTGTCGCGGCGTATCGCCATCATCGCGGTGGCATTGGGCGTGCTGGTCTTTGTGGAAAGCCGCCTGGACGTGGGCCTGTCGTGGCTGGATAGTTTTCTGTTCGCGCTGGGGCTGATCGTGGCCGTGGTGCCGGAGGGCCTGCGGCCGACCGTCACCCTGTCGTTGGCCATGGCCGTGCAGCGCCTGGCCAAGCGCGGGGTGCTGGTGAAAAAGCTGGCCGCGCTGGAAACGCTGGGCGCCACCTCGGTGATCTGCACCGACAAGAGCGGCACCCTAACCCAGAACCAAATGACGGTGCGCAAGCTGTGGGTGTCCGGCCAGCGGCTGAGGGTGTCGGGCCAGGGCTACGAGCCCATTGGCGAGCTGACGCCGGCGCCGGCTGGCACGCCCTTTGCCGGCGACTTGCAGCAACTGCTGACCGCCGCCCTGCTGTGCAACAACGCCCGGCTGGTGCCGCCGGCGGAGGGGCGCGGGCTGTGGACGTGCCTGGGCGACAACACCGAGGCGGCGCTGCGGGCGCTGGCGGTGAAGGGCGGTGTGGATGAGGCGCAGTTGGCGCAGGGCTGGCCGCGCGTGCACGAGCTGCCGTTTGACGCGCGGCGCAAGCGCATGGCCACCATCCACCGCTACGGCGAGCGCGAGATCGTGTTTGTGAAGGGCGCGCCCAAAGAGGTGCTGGCGCTGTGCACGCATGTGCTGATCCTGGGCCAGGTGCAAACGCTCACCGCCGCCTTGCGGTCCGAGATCATGGCCACCAATGACGACTATGCGCGTGGCGCGCTGCGCGTGCTGGCGCTGGCCCGGCGCGAGCTGCCGGCGCGCGCGGCCGGCGACGAGCGGCAGGGCGCGTTGTACAGCCCCGAGCGCGTGGAGCAGGGCCTGACCTTTTTGGGGCTGGCGGCGATGATGGACCCGCCGCGGCCGGAAGTGGCGGCGGCGGTGAAGACCTTCCGCGAGGCCGGCATCCGGCTGGTGATGATCACCGGCGACTATGGCCTGACGGCCGAATCGGTGGCGCGGCGCGTCGGCATGCTCAGCGGGCCGGCGCCGCGCATCCTCACCGGCGCCGAGTTGGACGACCTGAACGAGGCCGAGTTGGCCGAGGCGCTGAGCGAAGAGACCATTTTTGCGCGCATGGCGCCCGAGCACAAGATGCGGCTGGTGGGCGCCTTTCAGGCGCGCGGCGAGGTGGTGGCCGTCACCGGCGACGGCGTGAACGATGCCCCGGCGCTGCGCAAGGCCGATGTGGGGCTGGCGATGGGCATTACCGGAACCGACGTGGCCAAAGAGGCGGCGGACGTGATCCTGACCGACGACAACTTTGCCGCCATCGCCAGCGCCATCGAAGAAGGCCGCGCGGTGTACGACAACCTGCGCAAGTTCACCACGTATATCTTTGCCAGCAACGTGCCCGAGGTGCTGCCGTTTTTGCTGAGCGCGCTGTTCAACTGGCCGCTGGCGCTGACCGTCACGCAGATACTGGCCATCGACCTGGGCACCGACCTGCTGCCGGCTCTGGCGCTGGGCACCGAGCCGCCCGAAAAATCTGTCATGCAGCGCCCGCCGCGCCGGCGCGACGCGCCCTGGCTGGATCGCGGCCTGCTGGCGCGCGCCTTTCTGTGGCTGGGCCCGATTGAAGCGGCACTGTGTTTTGCCGGGTTCTTTGGGGTGTATCTGCTGGCCGGCTACACCGATCTGCTGCATCTGCCGCGAGTCGATTGGCTGCCGTTCGCGCAGCGTTTGGCCCTGCCGGCGGGTCGGGACTATATTCTGGCCACCACGGTGTTTCACGCCGGGGTGGTGATGGCCCAGGTGGGCAACGCCTTCGCCTGCCGCACCGAGCGCGGGCGCGGCCGGCAACTGGGCTGGCTGCGCAATCGCTTCCTGCTGGCCGGCGTGGGCGCGGAAGTGGCGTTGATCCTGCTGCTGATCTACGTGCCGGCCCTGGCCGACCGCTTTGAGCACTTGCCGCTGCCCGCCGCCTGGTGGGGGGCGCTGGCGGCGTTTCCGTTGGTGCTGTATGGCCTGGACCGAGCGCGCAAGAGCCTGGTGCGCCGCCACGGCCAGGCGCGTCTGGCTGTCCGCGAGCGAGGAGTGGCACAATGAAGGTCATTGTCATGGGCTGCGGGCGGGTGGGCGAGCAAATCAGCCGGCTGATGTCGGCTGAAGGGCACGTCGTGGCCGTTATTGACCAGAACCCCGAGGCCCTGGCGCGCCTGGGGCCGGACTTCCACGGCCAACGCGTGCTGGGGTTGGGTTTCGATCGCCGGGTGCTGCTGGAAGCCGGCATCGAGCAGGCCGAAGCCTTCGCCGCCACCAGCTCGTCGGATAATGCCAACATCGTGGCCGCGCGGCTGGCGCGCAACATCTTCCACGTGCCGCGGGTGGTGGCGCGGCTGTTCGACCCGCAGCGGGCCGAGATCTACCGCCGTTTGGGCCTGGTCACCATCTCGTCCACCACCTGGGGGGCGGAACGCATTCACGAGCTGCTGACGCACGGCGATCTGGACCCGGTGCACTCGTTTGGCAATGGCGAGGTATGCTTGCTGAGCGTGGATGTGCCGGTGCACCTGGTGGGGCACAAAGTGAGCAACCTGGCGATTCCGGGCGAGATTATCGTGGCGGCGATTACCCACGAAGGCCGGGCGCTGATCCCGACCCTGGGCACCCAGTTCCGCGGCGGCGATGTGCTGCACCTGGTGGTGCTGGCCTCGGCCATGGAACGGCTGGAGGCGCTCCTGGATTGGAGCTCCTCCGGAGGAGGATAAGGCCGTGTACGTCATCATCGTGGGCGGGGGTCAAATTGGGTCGCATCTGGCCCGGCTGCTGCTGGCCGAAGGTCATGAAATCAAGGTCGTCGACCAGCGGCCGGAGGTGTTGGCGCTGCTGCGCGCCGAGCTGCCGGCGGAGAGCGTGCTGGAAGGCGAAGGCAGCTCGCCCGGGGTGCTGGAAGCCGCCGGCATCCATCGCGCCAAGGTGCTGGCGGCGGTGACGGCGGAAGATGAGGCCAACTTGGTGATTACCACCCTGGCCCGCTTTGAGTTCGGCGTGCCGCGCATCATCGCGCGGGTGAACAACCCTAAGAACGCCTGGATGTTCAACGCCGAAATGGGCGTGGATGTGGCGCTGGATCAGGCCGATATTCTGGCCCAGCTGATCGCCGAGGAAATGTCGCTGGGCGACATGATGACCCTGCTGAAGCTGCGGCGCGGGGCGTATTCGCTGGTGGAAGAAACGCTGCCGCCCGGCTCGCCGCTGCTGCGGGCGCCGCTAAAAGAATTGGACCTGCCCGAAAAGTGCGTCATCACCGCCGTGCTGCGCCGCGGCCAGGTGATCATCCCGCACGGCGATCTGCGCT
Organism: Anaerolineales bacterium; assembly: GCA_043734225.1. GTDB lineage: Bacteria > Chloroflexota > Anaerolineae > Anaerolineales > UBA6663 > JAYTFQ01. The sequence goes on from JAYTFQ010000900.1 coordinate 12,675, forward strand.
TTGAGGCCGGCGACGAAGTGCTGGCGGTGGTGGACCACGCCGCCCTGCGCCAACTGCGGGAGATGTTTGGCAGCCCGGGATAGGCCTATTCAAGAAGAACCTTGGCCACGAATTTCACGAAAGAACACGAATTGGGAGTGGATTCCGGGTGACGTTTGGGAAACGGGTGGCGGGCGATGTTATGCGGTTTGTCGTTTTAGCCCACAACGGACCGGGGCCTTGTGGTGCGGGAGGCGGAAGAGTCAAGCGAAGTTAGCAATACAACGAGACTTAGCGGCACTGCGAGACGTTAAGCTTCCACTGCACGGCGACACGATTACCAGGTAGGTCTCCGTAAAAAATATGTGCCACGCTCGGCATCGCGGGCAAGAACCATGCCGCCTAGCAATCACTTTCCCAATTCACTACAGTGCACTCTAGACGGATCGTAATAGGCAAGTTCCACGTAGTAAATAGTTCCAGTGCTCTGCGTCGATGTAATCGACGTCGGGATGGATAGGATATCAGTCCTTAGTGGATATGAGGCAATTGTCAGAAAGCCCTGCAATCCGTAATTGAAGAAGTCGGCACCTCGCCGCACTTGATCGCGAAGCGGGCTCACATCCCAGCCGACACTGGCCAGATTGGTGCGGTAATCATTCAGAATCTCTGGAAACGATCGCGGCGATGTGTAAGCAATTTCCGTCGCGATATCGACGCATCTGGGATATGAATCTGGATTTTGAACTGACACGGTATCTCGGGTTTCGGCAAGTAGTAGCGAGTCAGATGGAACGTATAAGCTGGAGCGTGATCGTGCGGCCTCAGTCCTTGCGCTGGCAATTTGGCTAGAGCTGGGCAGGTTGGTGGATTGGCAGCCACCCAGAGCTATTGTGCCTACAAGGACCAGCCAGCCCTGAATGAAGCGATGATGTCCTTGTCGCATTCGGATATGTCTCGGCATTCCGGGATACTGATCCATGTCAGTTTCCTTGCCTAGAGCGGGTTTCGCTCGCGTTTACGATAGGTAGTAGCGTTCAATTCGACGTCCTGCCGGAATAGCAATGGGCTGTTGCGTTCTCAGTGGGAACTCGCTCTAAAATATTCGCTAAAGTAAACGAAGTAAGGCAAAGATTGCGTCGCTTCAGGACCAAGAGGTTGATCGGGATTCTGAAAAACGGCAACGTTTAGATATCCGCAACCATTCGGATCCGATGCGAAGCAAGTCAATCCGCCCACTCCAGCACGATATGCGCCGTATATCAAAGCCATATCATTGGGCGCAAGACCGCCAAAGTGGGTCGTCTTGTTGGGTTGTCCCCCGGTGCCGGTACGATAGTCGGCCAAGAAGCGAGACGTGGCTGCGGCACCTTCTATCGCTCCCGGAGGCGTCAAAACGGCGTAAACCCAGGCAAGCGTCGGTTTTAAATGTGAGTCCCACGGTGGAACGATGCCACCTAGATCATAATCGCAAACTTGGTAGTATTGGCTGATAGTTTTCCACGTGGCATAATGCAGACTTGCGGTACCCGGACCCAAAGGCTTCCCTGAAAACCATGTCGCCATTATCATCGCTTTTGACACGTCGTCGTTTTTCAGACGAAATGCGGCATCGACCCCCAAGTCCTTAAGATCTGTGTCCAGATCAATTTCCGACGCTATGATGCCTGCTACCAACGCCGACGGCACACCGTGACGGCTCGATGAGTTGATAATTTCCGCTTGGTGCGCCTCGACCCACAAGATTGCCTGGCATGAGTTGAAGACATTCGTGTTCAGCGGATATTTATTACCTTCTGGAGTCGGGATCGCTATGCCACATGGCGGAGGTTGAAAGCTAGCCGTGCCAGTATTCGAGCAATCGGAATGGGTACCTGGGGGCGCCGTAATGTCAACACTGCAGTAATCCATTCCGCGCGGGTCAGTACGCTCAACTGGGTTCCCCTGAGTATACGCCCACGCATTCAGCGACTGTGGGCTTTGATAATCCCCATTACATTAAGTTGGCCTCCCGGCGCCTGAAACCGGGCGCTCCTGATGGTAAGCTACGGGCGCAGAAACCCGCCAAGGTTCTCACCCATAGTCACCATCAGGAGGCTTTGTCATGGTACCCGAAATCGAACGGTTTCAGAAATGGCTCCGCCGGCAGCGCCCGCACACCTCCACCTACCTGCACTACACCAGCGACCTGCGCTTCTTCTTTAACTGGGCTGGCAAGAGCCCAAGCGAAATCACCGTCCGCGATGTAGACGCCTATATCGAGCACAGCCGTGAGCTCGGTCACAGCATCGCCACCGTCAACCGGCGCCTGGCTGCCGTCGGCGCGTTCTACCACTTCCTCGACCTCGAAGCGGACGATGCCCCGCCTTGCCCGGTCATCCCCAAGCGCCACTTCATCCACCAGGGCGAAACGCTCCCACGCGACGTCGAAGATCCGCAGCTCGAACGCTTCTTTGCGGTCGTCACGGGGCCGCGTGATCGAGCCATGTTCCTGCTCATGCTCCGCTGCGGTCTTCGCGTCGGCGAAGTGCGCAACCTCTCGCTCAACGATCTGTATCTGCAACCCTCGCCCGGCAGCCTGCCGCGCCTGTGGCTGAACGGCAAAGGCGGCAAGCAGCGGGTAGCCTATCTCTCCCGCCAACCGCTAGCGGCCCTCAAGGCCTGGCTGGAAGTGCGGCCGGTCGTTAAGGAACAGGCCGTCTTTCTCAACTGCTTCGGCAAGCGCATCAGCGTCACCGGCATTCAAGATCGGCTGGCGGGCTACTGCCGGCAGGCGGGCATCTGGATCACCTGCCACCAGTTCCGCCACACCTTTGGGCGACACCTGACCGAGGCGCGCGTGCCGGTCACCTCCTTGCAACGCCTGTTGGGCCACGCCCGGCTCACGACCACGGAGATCTATGTGCATCTCTCCGACCAGCAACTTCAGTCCGATTACGACGCCGCCATCGTCGAAGTGGTCAAGCGCCTGCCGCTTGATCCGAAAGGCGGTGCGGCATGAGCCCTCGACGCGGTTTCAAACGACCGTTCAAGTTCAAGAACCGCATCCCGAATGATCCGGCTATCCAGCGCATGGGCGATTGGCCGGAGTGCAACCGCGAGTTCTATCAGCAATTCTATTTCTGGCTCGGCCGCGGCGGCTATGCCAAACACACCATGGGTCTCTACGGGACCGCCGCGCGGGACGCGTTGGGACTGTTGCGCAAGCCGTATTGGGAAATCAACTCGGCGGACCTGGCCCGGGTCTACGAACACCTGGCGGCCCGGACCACCAGCGCCTCGGTGCGCGGGGCGCGCAAGGGCGGGTTGGACAAGCTCGACCAATACCTGGCCCAGTGCCGGGGCGAACCTGAGCGGGCCAGCCGGCGCCGCAAGGTCCACCAACTCAACTGGCCGCGCTTCCTACGCACGCTGCCCGATTGGCTGGCCGAAGATGTGCGCGTGTACCTGGCTCACTGCCGCAAAAGCTGGCGACCTTCGGAAGACCACCAGCGCTCGATGGAGCTGTTGAGCAAGCTGACCACTGTTCTGCGTTCGATGGCTGGCCTGGGCACCTTGAACGGCCTGCGCGACCTAACGCCGAACCGGTGGGAAGACCACGTGACCGCGCGGCTGGCTGCTGATATCGGCACGGTCACGCTCAACGGCGACCTATTGCAATTCCAAAACTTCTTGCGGTTCCTGGCCGAGGCCGGCCGCCCCATCTGCGATCGCATGTTGCGCGTGAAGTTGATGCCCAAGAGCCAGCACATCCCGCGCGATGTGCCGGTGGAGCAACTGCGCCGCTTGCTGGAGTCGGTCGAGCAGGCCGCTAGCGACGCCAACGCCACGACGCGGGCTCTGGGTGTCATGGATCGGGCCTGGATCCTGTTGATGCTCCACAGCGGCCTGCGCACCGGCGAGATCCGGCGCCTGCGAGTGGGCGAAATCGACTGGGAAAACCGGCGAATCCGCATCGAGCAGTCCAAAGGGCTCAAAGACCGGCTGGTGCCGCTCAGCGCGCCGACAATCGCCGCGTTGCGCGCCTATCTGGGCGAGCCGCGGCCAGCGATGACGGGAAACGGCTTGGTCTTCGGGCATTGGCACCAGGCGCTCAATAGCATATATTGCCGCGCCCGGCTGATGTGGTACCAGGCGCGTTGCGGGGTGCAGGTCACACCGCACCAACTGCGCCATAGCGCGGCGACGCTGTTGCTGAACGCTGGCGCGCCGGTGC
>JAYTFQ010000901.1:0-1672 GCA_043734225.1 Anaerolineales bacterium
CGGAATGTAGCTCGGTATTTGCACAGGTTTATCCTTCTACTGCGTATTGCGTATTGCGTATTGCGTATAATAAAAAGAAATACGTAATACGCAATACTCGATACGAATCATTTCTTGTTCCCCGGCTTCTTCTTAAACATCTCCAGCATCCGGTCGGTGACGACAAAGCCGCCGACCACGTTGCCGGTGGCGAGGATCACAGCCAGGAAGCCGAGAACCGTCAGCAGCGGGCCCTTGCCGGCCAGCCCGGCCACGAGCATGGCGGCCAGCAGCACGATGCCGTGGATGGCGTTGGTGCCCGACATGAGCGGCGTGTGCAGCGTGGCCGGCACTTTGCCGATCACTTCGGTGCCGACAAAGATCGCGAGCATAAAGATGGTGATGCTCACCAGGACAGCGTCAATGGTCATGCGGGGGCTCCTCCTGCGACGGCGACCGGCGGCTGTAGCGCTTTTTGCGTGGCGGCGTGGACCACCTGCCCGCCGTGGGTGATGCAGGTGCCGGCGATAATATCGTCCTCGAAATTGAGGTTGAGTTCGGTCTTGGGCATCAGCAGGGCCAGCAGGTTGCTGACGTTCTTGGAATACATCTGGCTGGCATGGAACGGCAGCATACTGGGCACGTTGAGCGGCCCCATGATGATCACGCCGCTATGCACAATGGTCTGGCCGGCCTGGGTCAGTTCGCAGTTGCCGCCCGTTTCGGCAGCCAGATCCACGATGACCGAGCCGGGCTTCATCGTCGGCACCATCTCGGCAGTGATCAGCACCGGCGCTTTGCGGCCCGGAATGGCGGCGGTGGTGATGATCAGGTCCGAGTCTTTGGCGTGCTTGGCGAGCAGAGCCACTTCCTGGCGGTGCTGGTCTTCCGATAGCTCTTTGGCATAGCCACCGGAGCCGGCCGCTTCAATCGCGCCCTGTTCCAGCATGACAAACTTGGCCCCCAGGCTCTCGACCTGCTCTTTGACCACCGGGCGCACATCGAACGCCTCAACCACCGCACCCAGGCGACGCGCCGTGGCGATGGCCTGCAAGCCGGCCACGCCTGCGCCCAGCACAAAGGCCCGTGCCGGGGTGACGGTGCCGGCCGCCGTAGTGAGCATGGGCAGGAAGCGGCCCAGCGTGTCGGCGGCCAACAAGCCGGCCTTGTAGCCGGCGACGGTGGCCTGCGACGACAGCGCATCCATAGACTGGGCGCGGGTGGTGCGCGGGATGGCCTCCATGCCGAAGCTGCTCACCCCCTGCGCCGCCAACGCCTGCACCGTGTCGGGGCTGGTCAGCGATTGCAGAAAGGCGATCAGCACCGTGCCGGAGCGCATCTGCGCGATCTCGGCGGCGGTCGGCTTCTGCACTGTGAGGATAACATCGCCGCTGCCCAACAGCGTGGCGGCATCGGGCACGAGCTGCGCGCCAACGGCGGTGTAGGCGCTATCCACAAAATAGGCTTCCGCGCCGGCTCCCTGCTGGACCAGCACCTCGTGGCCGGCTTTGACCAGCTTGGCGGCATCGTTCGGGACCAGCGCTACGCGGCGCTCCCCGCCCACTGTCTCTTTGGCGACCGCGATTTTCATTGGCGGGCCTCGATCCGTTGCATAAGAATCCTCTTCTCCCTAAACCTAAGCGGTAATTAGACACCGTATGGGGTGCGCTGGGCACAGCCAATGCACTGAATA
>JAYTFQ010000902.1:0-2789 GCA_043734225.1 Anaerolineales bacterium
CGACAAGAACGCGCTGCAGCGCGCCCAAAAGGACGCCAAGCTCGCCCACCTGAAACTCCGCGCGGTCGTTGAACCTTATGCGGCGGCCTTGAAAAACGCGCGCGTCAAGGAATATCTGCGCCCGGCGCCCAACAGCGCCGAAGTCAAACAGCGCGTCCAGGCCACGCTCAAGCTCGACGTGACGGCCAAGCAGAAAGTCACCAGCGTGGCGCGGCTGAAGGTCTAAACCCGGCCGGCCGGTTAACCACAACCGCCGTCGGACACGGCCAGTACGCCGCTGGCGCGCACTGGCCGCCAACACAGTCAGCCAGGTTGCGCTGACTGAGCGGGCCCAGGTGATCCAAGGCAAATTCGCAGGCAAGCGAGTATTGGCTCAAAAAGGGGCGTGCTTAACTTCAAGCCAGGGCATGCCCCAACACTCATACCCCATGTCATGCGCCAGCAGACCGAAACCCTCCGTTTCAATTTCGCCCTGCCGGCCATCGTCAGCGGGCTGCCGGCGCGGCCAGCGTCCCATCTGCCGGCGGAGCCAGCGGCGCCAACGAACCTCGGGCGGGCCCATGCCATTGTCTGGCCGGAGGCGCGCGTTGCGTTGGCCATAGCGGAAGGGCGGGAAGACCAGGCCGGCGCGATGGGCCGCCGCCCGCACAAGCAGCATGGCGCCTCCGACGGCGTCTAAGCGCACCAGCGGCCCCTCGGCGCGCAAATCATCCAGATGCAGCCGGCCCTGGTCGCGCCAGGCATTGCGGTCGAAGCTGGGGCCGCCGTAGGCTTTGACGCAATGCGGCTGCACGATGTCCTTGCCGGTTGCCAGGAGGCGCTGAATGATATCCGCTGGATACTCGATCACATCCACGTCAAGCCATAGCACCCAGTCTTCGTCGGCCAGCGCCCGAAACAGCAGCGCATTGCGGCTCTTGGCCAGCACGGCGCGCCGCTGGAGCTGCACGCTGTCATCCCAGCGCGGCCGGTCGGGGGGCAGGATGTAACCAAACGGCTGCTGCCAGGCCTGAGCGCGCCGATAACGCGCGCGCCAAGCGGGCAAATGGTTAAGGAGCGCCGCCCAGGTGTCGTCCTGGCTGTCGCCTTCCAGCAGACCCAGCGAGAGGCGCTCGGGTGGATAGCTCAGCCGCGCCAGGGCGGCGGCATAGGCCGACAGGTGACGGGCAGCCTGTTTGACGGGGGTTAAGATCAGCACGTCCGGCGCCTCAAGCATGGCAGGTACTCGCCTCAGTTGGCCGCGGCTGCGCCAGCCAGCGCCTGCAGCAGCCGATCGACAATTTGCCGCGCATTGAAGCGGGCGCCGATATAGCGCTGGAGCGCCTGGCCGCGCGCGCGCGCCTCGGCCGGGTGTGCGACGACCTGGCGCATCAATTGCGCCGCGTGGCGCGGGTCGGCCTGGGCCCAGCGCTGCTCGGGCGTGAAGCCGGCTTCATACACGCCGCCGCGCGCGGGCGCCAGACGATAGTCCACGCGATAAGCGGCCCCGGCCGGCAAGAAATCAAGCTGGCCGCCCCAGCCGGTCATGATCACCGGCTTTCCGCGCGCGGCCGCGTCATAAGCGCCCAGCCCCCAGCCCTCGCCGCGCGTCAACGAGACATAGGCGTCGCCGCGCGCGTGCAGCGCGGCCATGGCCGCCGCCGGCAGGGGTTGATCCAGCAGCTCGACCGGCGCCAACCGGCCCGGCCGGCGCAACTGCTGCCGCGCTTGTTGGCGCAGCAGCGCCAGCCGCGTGGTGCCGGCCTGGCGCCACAGCCAGCGTAACCCGCGCCGGTTGGTGGCCAGGGTCAGATCCAAGCGGCTGGTCTTAATCACCAGCCGCACCGGGTCCGCCGCCGAGAAGGCCTGCCAGTACGCCGCCAGTAAGTCACTGAAGGCCTTGCGCCGCGTCCACTCGCCGATGGTGTAAAACACAAACGGGCCGGCCGCTAGAGGCCGCTGGCCGGCGGCCTCCAGCGCCTCCGGCTGGGGCGGCAGGTGTGGCACCACCTCGACCGGGGCCCGCACCCCGCTGGCCTGACAGACCTGCCGATTCCATTCGCTAGGCACCAGGACACGCTCGAACGCATTCAGCAGCGGCGGCCAATCGGCCGGCAGCCGGTCCGTTTCCCAGGCCACGCTCAACAGTTGGTGCTTGCCGGCTTCGCGGTCCATCCAGGCCGGCAGCCCTGGGTGCGGGATAACCTGAAAGAGCACCGTATCGTAATCCGTGGGGCGCTGCCATAGGGCCGCCAGCGGGTGCCCGTGGACCTCCGCCGCGCTGACGGGCACCAGACCGCCCTGCCGGCCATAGTAGTGCATGGGCTGCCAGGTGACCGGCAGGCCGCGCTCAACCAGCGCGGCGATGCAGCGCTGAGCGCTGTCGGCGTACCCGGGCGCCCCCCACACCGAAACGTACTTGAGGCCGTTCAGCGGGCCTCCAGCGCCAACTGGCGGTACAGCGCCAGCGCGCCAGCGGCGAGCGCCGGCCAGGCATAGCGTTCCACCACCCGCTGGCGCCCGTGTTCGGCCAGGGCAGCGCGCTGGGCCGGATCACGCAGCAACTCAATAACTGTCTGCGCCAGGGCGTCAGCCTCATCGGCCAGGCGCAGATGCAGCCGGTCGTCCAGCTCCAGGCCCTCGCAGCCCAGAGTGGTCGAGACCACCGGCCGGCCCAAGGCTAGCGCTTCCAAAATCTTAAGCCGTGTGCCGCCGCCGGCGCGCAGCGGCACAACCACCACCTGGGCCTGTTGATAGACCGGCAGCAGATCAGTCAGCGCACCCGTCACGGTTACCTGGGGCAGGCGCGC
>JAYTFQ010000903.1:0-3052 GCA_043734225.1 Anaerolineales bacterium
CCAGCACCACGCCGCTGCTGGCCATTGTCTTTAGCCCCGATGACAAATGCCTGGCCATGGCGGCCCAGGATGGGACGACGCGCATTGCCGACAGCGCCACCGGCCACACCTTACTCAGCCTGAGCAGCACCAGCGCCGTGCGCGCGTTGGCCTACAGCCCTGATGGCACCCGGCTGGCCACGGCCACCGAGGGCGGGATAACTCAAATCTGGGATATCTCGAGCAGCCAGGTGGCGGTGACGCTATCAGGCCACACCAGCCTGGTGATGGACGTTGTATTTAGCGCGGATGGGAAACAAGTGGCGACAGCCAGCCGAGACGGAACAGCCAAAGTCTGGGATCCGGCTACTGGCCAACTACTGCTCACCCTGACCGGCGGCGGGCGCGGGCTCAACAGTGTTGCCTTTAACCCGCAGGGAACACGCCTGTATACCGGCGGAGATGATGGCCTACGCGCCTATGTGCTGCGCATTGAGGACCTGGTGGCCCTGGCGCACAATCGCGTCACACGGGCATTTACATTGGCCGAGTGCCAGCAATATTTGCATCTGGCGCAGTGTCCGGCCACGGTGTCGAAGTAGCATTTCCTAACGTGGTGCAGTCATTACATCCAACGGCCTGGAGTAGGGTTACTGGACACGGAGGGGAAGACAAGTCTGTTGCATTGAAATGCCAACGGGTCAAGCACCCTAGATGTCCAGCGGGTTTCGATGGCTGCTGGTTGACCTCACGATAGACGGTGGCGCCAGGGCGGTTAGGGTTTTGCGACGGTTGCAGGACATGACCGTTGGCTGCCAGGCCGATGCCGAAGGCATGGCGCCGCGGAGCTTGCTCCCACCGTGGGAGCAGGATATAATCTCGGTATGCGGGTCATTTCGCGCAAGGCCTTGCGGGCATTTTGGGAAGACCACCCGGACGCCTGCCAAGCATTACAGGCCTGGTATGCGGATGTCAAGCAAGCCAATTGGAACTCACCCGCCGAGGTCAAGACGGCTTATCGAAATGCCAGTTTCATCGCCAACAACCGGGTCGTTTTCAATATCAAAGGTAACAAGTACCGGGTCATAGTGGCGGTTCAGTACAAGTTCAAGATCGTGTTCATCCGGTTTGTTGGCACACATCGAGAATATGATCAGGTCGACGCCGCCACAGTTTGAGGGAGTTACGCAAGATGGACATTTATCCGATCAAGACTGAGGCTGACTATCAGGTTGCCCTTGCAGAAATTCAGAGCCTGTTCGATTCCGCTCCAAACACGCCGCAAGGCGACAAGCTGGAAGTGCTGGCCACGCTGGTAGAGGCCTATGAAGAAAAGCACTTCCCGATTCCAGCCCCCGATCCTATTGAAGCCGTACGATACTTCATGGATAGCCGCGGCCTGACCCGCAAGGATCTGGAGCCCTATATCGGCAATCGGGCGCGCGTATCGGAAGTTTTGAACCGCAAACGGCCGCTCACGCTGCGCATGATCCAACGCTTGCACAACACGCTGGGTGTCCCCGCCGATATGCTGCTCAAACCCTACCAGGTGTCCAGGCGCCGAGCCATTAAAGCATTGCCGGGCACTGCGCGACCCCGTCCGTCCAGCGCTCGCACGAGCGGCTGAGCCGAGTGGCTTGGTCCCCGTCGCTCACCAGACATTATTACGCGCTAAATCCAACCCCGCTTGCTCCAGCGTTCGATCAGCGACGGCCGAGCATGATAGCGCTCCGCCAGTTGGCCCACCTTGGCTCGGAAGTCATCCCGCCGGCTCTGAAACTCGGCCAACTGCTGGAGCTTTTCCAACGTCTGTGTGGCCTCATCGTAAACTGACGCGATCTTGCGCCCGTTGGCCAGCAAGTCATTCACGTGTTGCCAGGTCTGGGTCTCGCGGGCGGCCAAGGCCTTCATCTCGGCGACGTGTTTCTGGTGGACGTCCTCCGCCTGGCGCGCCTGCTCAGCGATTTCGAGCTGCCTGGCGCGCTGGAACAACTGTTGGAGTGTGCGTGCCGCGGCCCCTGGGAGCTGAGCGCTCGGCGCCAGCGTGCTCAGTCGCTTGCGCAGAGCGAACCCGATGCCCGGCTCGCCTTCCGCCAGCCGTATCAGAAATCCATCTCGCTCGTGTGGCGCCAACTGCCCCAGCAAATCGCGATAGTTGATCGCCCGGTCGCCGCGCAGTTCGGGACTGGCTTCGGCGGCGGCCTGCACCAGGAAAGTGTCAAGCGCAAAGGTTCCGACAAAGTTTTGCAGCGAGGGCGAGAGTTTCTTCAGGCCGGGCGGGACAGGCGGTTCGTGGTCGTAGGCCAAATCGTCCGGGTCGCCCTCACCGTCCACATCCATACCGCCCTCGAGTGTCATCGCTTTGAGCCAGGCCAGATAGAGCAGGCGATAGTCGCCGTCCGCCAAATCGGCGCGGAGCTGGATCAACAGCGATAGTCCGGCTCCGGCTTCGGCTTCCATCCAGCTCTCGCCATCTTCGGGATTGAATTCAAGGTTCAGCACCTGGTGCTGACCGGTTGTCTCAAAGGTGACGCAACCATCCACACAATAGGGCTCGACGTCGGCATCATCGAGCAACCCTTTGGGAAACCGAAACATCAAGCGCAGGCTGCCCCAATTGGCCATGTAAAAGTAGCCGTCGAAATACTGCAATAAGACTTGCCGGGGATCGTGCCGGAAGCTGCTCCAGTGGTAGGTGACAACAGCCCGGCTGGAGCTGACCTCGATGTGACTGGATAGATTGTTCACGGCGGCCTGTTCGGCGGGCGTCAGCACCCGGTCAACTGCCTGCCATTCGTGATATTGGTATTCGCTCATGACTATTTGCGCCCGGTCGTTTTTCTAATTGATTGCAGGAGCCCTTGACCGAAGGGGGTGACACGAAATGAGTCCAACTCGCGATAGCTGGCGCCGAGCGTGCGGTGCGTCTTGTACTGGGTCTCCAGGATCCCAAAATCACGCAGGGGCGCAATGACGACGCCGGCCACGAGCCCGTGCAGAGCGACGCGGGCGATGTCTGGTTCGGGGTTACCCCAAACCAGCCGGGCGCTCGTGACCATCTGGTCCGCGAACG
>JAYTFQ010000904.1:0-1971 GCA_043734225.1 Anaerolineales bacterium
GTAGCCGCGTTGAGAAGTGTATGGCTGAGAGGCAAACTATTACAACTTTGTCGCAGAAATCGCAGGCGGTCAGGTGTCTCTACTTGGCAACCCGGGATCCGCTCGTACCAGACATGCAGGAAGTCGGTTTTGCCGCTATGGGTCACAATATACGTTTAGCGAGTATTCAACTGACCGTTCGCTCATTTTCCAGGTGGGAAAACGTGAATCGGGTACGATTGGCGAATGCCGAAAAATACTGCGGTTATTTCAGAACGCGTTGACGATATTCCCTTGCTGATCGCCCAGATGCGCCACATGCAGTTGGACTCCTTGCTGGACAAGCACTTTACGCCCCACGGCAACTGGGGTGGTCTGACACCCGGCCAATTGAGCGTGCTGTGGTTGACCTATATTCTCTCCGAAGGCGATCATCGGCTCAACCAACTCGAATCCTGGTTGGAAGACCATCGCCTGACTGTCGGCAGCTGCCTCTCGCCGCAAACCCGGCGGGAAGATGCCAGCGATGATCATTTGGCGCATCTGCTGGATCTGCTCAGCGATGACGCCCGCTGGGCCAGCTTTGAGCAAGACTGTACGCCAACCTTGCTCCGCACCTATGCTCTGACGCCGCGCTTCCATCGGGTCGATAGCACCAGCGCCAGCGGGTATGGACAGGTGACGCCCGAGGGTTTGTTTCAATTCGGCCATAGCAAAGACCATCGGCCGGATTTGCCCCAGGTCAAGATCAAATTGACGACGTTGGACCCGTTGGGGTTGCCGATCGTGACTCAAATTGTGCCGGGCCATCACAGCGATGACCCGCTCTATGTACCAGCTATTCGCCAAGCCCAGGCGTGTCTGCCCACGCGCGGCCTGACCCATATTGGCGACAGTAAGATGGGCGCGCTGGACACCCGGGCCTACATTCACCACAGCGGCGATTACTATCTCATGCCGCTGGGGCTGGTCCAGATGTCGGCCGAAGCGATTGATGCGCGCCTGGCGCCGGTATGGCGCAAGAAGCAACCCTTGGTGTCCATTTACTCCCCGCGTGATCCCGAAAGCCACCGGGAGAAATTGGCCGTGGGCTTTGAATGGCGCGAAACGATGCAGGCGACCGTCGCCGACACGCCTATTACCTGGACCGAACGCCGCCTGCTGGTGCAGTCGCTGCGCTATGCCGCCGCCCAAGAAACGAGTCTGCGCGCGCGCCTGGCGGAGACGCAACAGGCTTTGCTGGCGCTCAACCAGCGGGGCCGCGGCCGGCGGAGTTATCCGGAACTGGCTCCACTGCAAACCGCCGCCGAAGCCCGGCTGGAGCAGCACGAGATGACCGAGTTGCTGCAACTTACTTATCACGCCCAAACCACCGAACGCACACGGCGCGCCTACGGCCAGCGCCCCGCCGACACCACGACCACCACCGATTACCACCTCCAGGTGAAAGTCCTGGCCCAACCGTTGGCCCACGCCATTCGGCGACTAGGTTGGCGGGTATATGCCACCAATCAGGCCGCGCGGGAATTATCGCTCGCCCAAGCGGTGCTGGCCTATCGCCAACAATACCTGGAAGAACGCGGTTTCGGCCGGCTCAAGGGCCGTGCCCTGATGCTGGCACCCATGTATCTGACGAGCGACCAGCGGGTGGTGGGCCTGATCCGGCTGCTCTCACTCGGTTTACGCGTGCTCACCCTGGTTGAATTTGAAGTCCGCCGCAGCCTGCAACAAGCCAAGGATGAGTTGATCGGGTTTTATGCCGGCCAACCCAAGCGGGCCACGGCGCGCCCAACGACTGAACAAATCCTGCACGCCTTCAAAGGGATCACGTTAACCATGTGGCGGTCGAGCGCTACGCAGGAGAGTCATCTCACGCCGCTAACGCCAGTGCAAAAACGCCTTCTGAAGTTGTTAAAGTTCCCCGCGACGCTCTACTCGCGGCTCGAACGCAATTCACTCAAACTTGCCCACGAAATGGGCGAACCGTGAGTA
>JAYTFQ010000905.1:0-3540 GCA_043734225.1 Anaerolineales bacterium
GCCGAGTTGCTCAAGCACGATCGTACGGCCGGGCTGGCCCGGCTGAACGCGCTTTTCGCTCAGGGGGCGGCGCCCAGCCAGGCGCTGGACGGCCGCTACCAGGGCGCGTTTCTTGGCACCAGCGTCAACCCGCTGCTGGATGCCCTGACCAAGCCACTGTTTGGCTGGTGGATGCCCTGGAAAGGCAAGACCTTCAAGGACGCCGCGCAGAGCGGCAACAATATCTTCACCAACGATGGTTTATGGCTGGCGAAGATTGTGTTCCCGGGCTACAAAGACCACGTGGCCGATGAGGCAGGCCGCTCGCGAGCGCTGACCTTTCGCACTTATACCGGCGAAGGCAAGGACGACCCCGGCCTAAAGGTGCTGAAGATCGACTACGATCTAGAGATCAACCCGAGCTTTGTGGTGCGCGATGTGCTGGACGAGCTGGTGCAGGTGGGCGACGGCTACTACCTGGGCAAGGCGCTGCTGCACTGGCAGGGGCGGTGGCGCTGCGCGGCGTTTTTCACGCTGCAACATTTCTAGCTCGCGTCGAAAAGCAAGACGGCGCCCGGCGCGTGGGTAACGGCTCGGCGACGCGCCACGGATACTCCAGGGCAGACAGCGAAATCCAGGATATTTGAGCTGAAATGAATGCCGCGGCCAGTCTGAAACGCTACGCTCACACGGCGCGCAGCAGAGCGCCGCAGTAGTCACATTCGGCTGTGTTGTTGTCCACCCAATTAATTTCGCTGCCGTGCACGGGCGCGCCGCACTTGGGGCAACTGGTGGGCAGGGCGCCGTGGGCGGGCTCGGCGGGCTGCGTGGCGCCCAGTCCGGCCATGCGCCGGCGCAAGCCGCCACCGCCGCGCAGCGGGCCCCCGCCTTGCAGCCGGCCGGCATACTCCTGCTGCAAGGCCTGGGCGGCGTTCTGCATGCCGTGGTTGTTCAGCTTGCGCGTGATATTGGAAAAGAACATCGGCGCGCGCAGGGGCATGCGGTTGCTGAGGAATAGGTTGAGCGCGCTGCGCGCCTGGCCCAGTGCCAACTGGCCGTTCTGGTTGTCGGCAAAGGCGTGGGCGGCACGGGCGTGCAAGTTGGCCGCCCGGCGCGGATGCCGCCTGGACTCCATCTGCGCGGCGAGTTGGGCAAACAACGGAGCGGCCTGGCCGGCCTGGCCGGCGGCCATCAACTGGTTGGCTTGCTGCAAGAGCGCCAATTGGTCCACGCCCAACGGGCTATCGGGCGCCTGGGCGCCCTGCGATTGATCAGACATCGGTTGCTTTCTCCAGTGCCTCGCCAAGCCCTGCCTGAATAGAATGGCAAAAGTATACCCCGGGTTGATTGTTTGAGATGATTTGCCCGTAAATTGCCTGTGAATTGAGTCTTTACAAACCGGATGATTTGTTCTATTATTTTCACCAGCATCAGCGGAATGAATTGTGGCGGGGCCATCCCGTCATTCTGTAAACTAGCCTCCGCTGATAAGGAAGGCCACGATGTACCACAAAATCCTCCTCGTTGGGAACCTGGGCCGCGATCCGGAATCCAAGTATCTTGCCTCCGGCACCATGGTGTGCAACTTCAGCATGGCGACCAGCGAAAAATGGACCGGGCAGGACGGCCAAAAACAAGAGCGCACCATCTGGTGGCGCGTGGCCGTTTTTGGCAAGATGGGCGAAGTCTGCAACCAGTACTTGAAGAAGGGCTCCAAAGTGCTGGTCGAGGGCCGCATGACGGCCGACGCGAAGACGGGCAACCCGCGTGTCTTCACACGCCAGGACGGCACAACGGGCTCATCGTTTGAAGTGACGGCCACGACCGTCAAGTTCCTGTCGAGTCGCAGCGAGGCCGGCGGCGAGGGCGGGGGCGGGGGCGGCATGATGGAAGCCGAGCCCACGGACGAGTCTGAAATTCCCTTCTAAGTGACAAGCGTATATCGCGCCAGCCGTCGCCCATTGTGGCGACGGCTGTTTGCGCTTGCCCTGGCCGGCTGGCCGCGCTACACTGCCGCCCACGGAAGGAGAAATCGCGCCATGAGTGACCAACCCACGCTTCCGGCGGCGGCTAACGGCCTGGCCGCCGGCCAGCAGATGTCCATCGAGATGCCGCCCAATCTGGACGCCGTCTATACCAACTTTGCCCTGATCACCCATTCGCCGTCCGAGGTGCTGATTGACTTCGCGCGGGTGCTGCCGAATATGAAGGCGCGCGTGCAAACGCGGATGGTGATGACGCCGCTGAACGCCAAGCTGCTGCTGCACGCGCTGACCGAGAACCTGAGCAAGTTCGAGGCGCAGTTTGGCGAAATTGTCGTGCCGACGCAGCTGGCGGATCACCTGTTCAAACCGCCGCGGGCGGAATAAGAAAGAGCTCGTCAACGGATGGAACGGATGAAACGAAAGGTTTAAGATGGAACATACACCGGGCAAGGTGATCACACCCCATGATGATTTGACTTACAAGATCATTGGCCTGGCGATGGCAATCCACAACGAGTTAGGCCCTGGCTTTACCGAGGATATATACCAGCGCGCTATAATTGTTGGGCTGCTGGAAGATAGCATTCCTTATCAAACCGAATATCGAACCAATGTGAGTTTTCGCGGCAAGCACGTCGGCGCCTTTGAGCTTGATTTCGTCGTTAACGAACGGGTCGTGGTCGAGCTTAAGGCTGTGGCAGTTCTCGCACCGGTCCACAAGCAGCAAGCCATTGCCTACCTGGCTGCAACCGCCCTGCCGGTTGCATTACTGATCAACTTTGGCGGCGCCAAACTTGAATACCAACGCTTGTTCCCGCCAAAGGCCGTCCAAACCAGCGCCGCATATCAGACTCGAAGGTCTGGCAACAACTCATCTCCCATCATCTGATTCATCTGTTGCATCCGTTGACGAAAGGTTTCATGGACAACCTCGATACGATCGCCGACCGCATCCGCGCTAACTTCACCGCCAAGAACGCTGCCCGCGATGGCGCGCTGGAGCGCTCGCGCACGCTCATCCGGCACTGCGCCAACGCCATCCGGGCGGTGCACCGCGACGAGCGCCCGCTGGCGGCCGAGCACATCGCCGCTGCCCGCGAAATGGTGGCGGCTATCCGCGCCGACCTGGCGCCCTTCCCCGATCTGTATCACGCCGGCTATACCCAGGATGCGCTGAAGGAGTTCGCCGAGGCCAACATCGTCTATGCGCTGGTTGGGGACGAGCCGATCCCCGAGCCAGAGGCGATTGGCGTTGAGTATGCCGCCTACCTGAACGGCCTGGGCGAGGCGGCGGGCGAGCTGCGACGGCGCTGCCTGGACATCATTCGCCACGCCCACAGCGACGAGGCCGAGCGCTTGCTGGCGGCCATGGACGACATTTACTCGCTGCTGGTGACGGTGGACTACCCGGACGCGATTACCGGCGGGCTGCGGCGCACCACCGACATGGTGCGCGGCGTGACCGAGCGCACACGCGGCGACATCACCAGCAGCCTGCGCCAATACCAACTGCAAGAGGCGCTGCGGCGCTACAGCGACTCCGACCAGAAGTAGCCGCGAACCTGATGCGTGTGAT
>JAYTFQ010000906.1:0-5649 GCA_043734225.1 Anaerolineales bacterium
TGAAATCGACGACCTGGCTCGACACGATTTTTCAAAAGTTTACATTGAACTGCGCTGGCGAACCCCAAGCGCGCCGCCAGCGGGATGGACCGGCCATTGGGCAGGCTAAACCCGGGTGCCGCCCGGCCGCGCTCTTGTGTCGCTTTGATGATAGTCCTTGTCGATAAGCTGGTTATAATGTCTCTGATACCGCCGATTTTTGGCACGGATCATCTGCTCAAGGAGCCCGCCATGGAAATCATCGCTCACGATTACCCGCATGCCGCCGTCATCCGCGTCACCGGCCGGGTGGACGCCGGCACCTATTCGGCGTTGGAGAACAAGATCAACGAATACCTGGAGGCCGGGCACAAGCATCTGGTGCTGGAATTGGACGGCACGGAATACTTGAGCAGCGCCGGGGTGCGCGTGTTGATCTCGACCCAGAAGACGCTCAAGTCGCGCGGCGGCCGGCTGGCCATTGCTCAGCCGTCGGACCGAGTGACGGACGTGCTGAAACTGGCCGGGGTGGATGTGCTGTTCCCGACCTACCCCACCACGGTCGCGGCGCTGGCCAGCGAGTAGTCATGGCTGGCCGCGACCACATCGAAACACTGGCCATCCACGCCGGGCAAGCGCCGGACCCTTCGACCGGCGCCGTGATGACTCCCATCTATCAAACCGCGACCTATGTCCAACAGGCGGTCGGTGAGCACAAGGGCTATGAGTATGCCCGCACCGGCAACCCCACCCGCACCGCCTTGGAGGCCTGCCTGGCGGCGCTGGAAGGCGCCGCGCACGGGCTGGCATTTGCCTCGGGCATGGCCGCCATCGACACGCTCTGCAAGCTGTTCAACCCTGGCGACCATGTGCTGGCCGGCGATGACGTCTATGGCGGCACCTTTCGGCTGTTCGAAAAGCAGTATGCCAAATACGGCATTGCCTTCAGCTACGTAAACTCGACGGATCTGTCCGCCGTGACCGCCGGCCTGCGGCCAAACACGCGCTGGGTCTGGCTGGAGACTCCCACCAATCCGCGGCTGAAGCTGGCCGATCTGCGCGCTATTGCCCAGGCGGCGCACGCCGCAAACCCAGGCATACGCGTCGTCGTCGATAACACCTTCGCCACGCCCTACCTGCAGCAGCCGCTGGCGCTGGGCTGCGACGTGGTTGTGCACTCGACCACCAAGTACCTGGGCGGCCACTCGGACACGGTCGGCGGCGCGCTGCTGACCTCGGACACAAGTCTGTACGAGCAACTGAAGTTTTTGCAGAACGCAGCCGGCGCCGTGCCCGGCCCGCTGGATTGCTTCCTGGTGCTGCGCGGGGTCAAGACGCTGGCGGTGCGCATGGAGCGGCACGCGGAAAACGCGCTGGCCGTGGCGCAATTCCTGGCAGACCATCCGCGCGTGACCGACGTGATCTACCCGGGGCTGGACTCACATCCACAGTATGCGCTGGCCCAGCGCCAGATGCGCAGCGGCGGGGGGATGATCTCCCTTTATGTGCAAGGTGGGGAAGCGGCGGCGCGTGCGCTGGCCGCGCGCACCCGGTTGTTCGCGCTGGCCGAGTCGCTGGGCGGGGTCGAGTCGCTCATTGAAATACCCGCGGCCATGACCCATGGCTCGACCCAGGGCTCGCCCCTGGAAGTGGACCCGGGGTTGATCCGGCTATCGGTGGGGCTGGAAAACAAAGACGACCTCATCGCCGACCTGGCGCAGGCGTTGGCCTGAACCTTTTAAGTGAAGTCCGGGCGGCACATCGGACAGCCGAATTGTCATGTGTCCCGGGCCGGCTGAAAATCCCATGATCGATATTGAAATTACTGCTCTGTCCCATTCCGCCGAAGGCATCGGCCGTCACGATGGCCGCGCTATCTTCGTGCCATTTGCGCTGCCGGGCGAGACGGTGCGGATCGACATTGTTGAAGAGAAGAAGCGCTTCGCGCGCGGGCGCTTACTGGAAGTGCTGACGCCCGCGCCCGAGCGGATTGCTCCGCGCTGCCCGCATCACTTCAACCTCCAGCCGCCGCCGGGTTTCGACTCCAACACGCTGGCTACCGCCTGCGGCGGCTGCCAGCTGCAGCATCTGGGCTACGCGGCCCAACTGGCGTTTAAGCAGCAGACGGTCCGCGAGCAGTTCCAGCGTCTGGGCGGCTTCGCCGAAGTGCCGCTGCACGCTATTTTGCCCTCGCCGCGCGAGTTCAACTATCGCGACCAGACGCAGTTCGCGCTTACCCCGCAAGGCCAATTGGGCTTCCGGGCCGCCGGCTCGCACCACGTGGTGGCCGTGCGTGAATGCCACCAGCTAGAGCCAATCCTGTCAGAGCTGTTTCCGCGCATCAGCGTGGACCCAGAACAGGCGCCGGAGCTCGACCGCATCACATTGCGCGCCGGCAGCGATGGAGACGCGTTGGTGCTCTTCGAGACTGAGGCCGAGGCGCCGGAGATGGCGCTCGATCTGCCGGTCTCTGCGGCGCTTCTGCGGCCAGACGGCACCACCATGGTCCTGGCCGGCGGCGACCACGTCATCATGGAAGTGCACGGCCGGTCGTTCCAGGTGTCGGGCGGCGCCTTTTTTCAGGTGAACCCGCCCGTGGCTGAGCTGCTGGTGGACCTGGTGCTGGCCGGGCTGGCGTTGACCGCGAGCGAGCGCGTGCTTGATCTGTACAGCGGGGTTGGGCTGTTCTCGGCCTTCATCGCTCCGCGCGCCAGCCAGGTGATCGGGGTGGAGGCCTACGAGCCGGCGGTGGCCGATGCCGCGCTCAACCTGGACGAGTTTGACAATGTGGAGATTTACGCCGCGCCAGTGGAAGACGTGCTGCCGAATCTGGCTGGCCATTTCGACGCCGCTGTGCTCGATCCGCCGCGCGCCGGCTGCGAGCCGGCGGCCCTGGCCGCCCTGCTGGCCGCGCGCGTGGCACGGATCGTGTACGTGTCGTGTGATGCGGCCACGCTGGCTCGCGACGCCCGCCGCCTGGTTGACGGCGGCATGACCCTGAATTGGGTACAGCCGGTGGATATGTTTCCGCAGACGTATCATGTGGAGTGTGTTGCACTATTTACCTGGGCGCCCAGCGATTAGACGAAAGACGAAGATCTCCTGTGCGAGATGAAAAATCGACAAAGCCCAACCATTCGTCTTTCAGCCTCCGTCACCTGCCCCCTGCGCAGTTCGCGGGGGGTTCGTCTCTTCGGTTAGATCACGGTTTGACCGTTCGCCGCATCCCTACTACAATCGCGCCGGTCTCATGACAATCAATACCGGTCCTATCCTGGTCGTGGAAGACATCGCCGCTGTGCGTGAGCTGATTGAAGTGCAGCTCAAGCTGCGCGGCTATCTGGTGCGGACCGCGCGCGATGGCGAAGACGCGCTGGCGGTCATTGCCATTGAGAAGCCAGCCGTAATCGTCACTGATATCCTCATGCCGCGCATGGATGGCTTCGCGCTGGCACACCGCCTGCGCAGCGATCCCCAGATGGCGAACGTGCCCATCATTTTCCTGTCAGCCACATATGTAACCATGGAAGACGAACAATTCGCCCTTAATCTGGGAGCGATGCGTTTCTTGCCCAAGCCGGTGGATTCGGACGAGTTGTTCGTGGCGGTGGCTGACGCGCTCACTGGCCAGTCGCGTTCTGGCCCGATCATGGCCGAGCGCGATTTCTACTCCGGCTATCGCCAGCGGCTGGAGGGCAAGCTGCGCCAGAAGGCGGCACAGGTGGCCCGCAGCCACCAGCAGCTTGAAAGCCTGCCAGACGACCAGCGTGAGACGTACCGGCGTCTGTTGGCCGAGGCGCAGGTGCAATATGACGAAATCCAGCGCGAGCTGGCGGTCTTGTCGAGCTTGCTGCAAGAACTGCAATGAGCGCCCGCTTGCCGGCGCGCCCATCCCGTCGCGCGTTTCTCCAACTGAGCGCCGCCGCCGTCGCTGGCGCGTTGGCGCTGCGCCTGCCGCAGTTGCCTTCCGACGCGCCCCGTGTTTCCGGTCTGCGGCTGGCCTCGGCGTTGCCCCATCTGGGTTGGCCGCTGCTGCCGTTTCCAGAACGTTTGCTGCAAACGCCCGTGACGATCCATCCATCCCTGGATGCGGCCCTGGTGCCGGCTTATGTGGCGGCCATGCTCATCCAGGCCGGCCGCCTGCAGCACCTGAGCGGGCCGGCGGGCCGGCCACACGATCCGGAAGGACGGTACACCATTCCCTTCGCCTATCGTGTGGCGGCGCTGCGCTATCCGTCTGAGGCGGCTGCGGCTAAAACGGCCTCGTGGGCCGAGTTATGGTCGGCCGGCGCCAACGGTGTTTGGCCGATGTTTGGGCGGCTGATCACCGGCGCGGCGCTGCTGCGGCGCGGCTATTCTCCTAACGACACGCATCCGGGCCGTCTGGCGCAGGCCGGGGCCGATCTGAAGCGGTTGCTGCTCTATCTTGAGCCTGAAGCGGCCGTACCGTCACCAACCCAACCCAGAGTCGCGCTCGTCCTGGCCGATCCGGTGGAAGTCGGCTCGGCGAACGGGTTGCGGCTGCCCGCGGAAGGCACGCTGCTGATTGAGTATGACTGGGTCATTACCGCCAGCCCCGCGCGGGCCGCTGTGGCCCGCCAATTTATTGATGGCCTGCGCCCGGCGGCTGAGGCGCCGTTGGCCAATTCGTCCGCGCGCTTGATCCCGTTGATGCCCTTGCCCCCAGCCGCTTACGCTCAGCACAGCGCCATCTGGAAAGACATGGCGGCTCGCCAGCCTGCCGGCGCGGTCTAATACAAACGCCGCCCTCTCTTGCGTCATGACGGCGCTGCGCGCCCAACATCCAATTCGGCCGGCATTTTATAACAGGCTGAGCCGATACTTACCAATCACAGGTTGCCACCGCCATGTCCCAATATCTTGACGTTGCCATTGCCGCTGCGCGACAGGCCGGCGCCGTCGTCCGCGACGGGTACGGCCAGGCCGTAACCATCACCCACAAGGGCGCCATCGATCTGGTCACCGAATTCGACAAGCGCTCGGAGACGCTCATCCTGGGCCGGCTGCGCGAGGCGTTTCCCAGCCACGCGATCAATTCTGAAGAAAGCGGTCGGGCCGCGGGCGACGAATATGAGTGGCTGGTCGACCCATTGGATGGCACGACGAACTTCGCCCACAAGTTTCCGGTGTTCAGCGTCTCGATTGCGCTGACGCGCCAACGGCGGCTGATTGCGGGCGTGGTTTACGACCCGCTGCGCGACGAGCTATTTTCCGCTGAGGATGGGCAGGGCGCGCGCTTGAACGGCGCGCAAATTCATGTGTCTGAAATTGGTGGGCTGGGACAGGCGCTGCTGTCGACGGGTTTCCCGTATGACGTGCGCAGCAATCCCAACAACAACCTGGCCGAGTTCACGCGTTTCCAATTGCTGGCCCAAGGCGTGCGGCGCACCGGTTCGGCGGCGCTGGATTGCTCGTGGGTGGCGGCCGGCCGCCTGGATGGCTTTTGGGAGCTGCGGTTAAATCCGTGGGATGTCGGCGCTGGGGCGCTCATCGCGCGCGAAGCCGGCGGCCGAGTCACGACCTACGGTGGTGATGATGACTTCCTGGGCAAGGATTCAATTCTGGTGACGAATGGCGCGCTGCATGCGGAAATGATGCGCATGCTAAAGTAGTTCAAACCTATCTGCGCAACCTGTAATAAAATGCCGG
>JAYTFQ010000907.1:0-2819 GCA_043734225.1 Anaerolineales bacterium
CGGCCATCGATGAAATCGATGGCCGGCAGCAGACTTTGTTTCAATGATTCTTTGTTCGTCGCCGATGAGCCAAACCGCAGGTGCTATACTCCCCAGCCATGCCCCAGCCGATGCGAGAAATTTTGGAGCAGTTCGCGCGCCTGAACCCGCCGGTGTTTATCATGGGCGGCTTCGCGGAAGCGGTGCTGCTGGGCGACGACTATGACCGGCCGCACAAGGATCTGGATCTGCTGGCGCGGCGGGACGAGCTGGCGGCGCTGAGCGCGCAGTTGGCGGCGTTGGGCCTGGGCCCGTTGGCGACGGTGCTAGCCGGCGCGCAGGGCCACCCCCTGCTGCTGCGCGGGCAGGCGGGAGATCTGGAGCTTGAGCTGTATGTGGCGCGGCCGGAGCCGGCCGGCTGCAGTTTCGAGGTGCCGGCCCAGGGCCCAGCCGGGCGGCTGCGGCTATTCATGCCGGCGGACACCTTTGACTACCCGGCCTCCCGGCGCGACGGCCTGACGATCCAGACGGTCTCGCCGCTGGCCTTGGCGCTGATGCGGGCCTCGTCCGCCCAAACGCGGCACGTTGGCGATAAGCGTGCCCGCGATCTGGCCATGCTGGCCCGGCTGCGAGACATGTTTTTGGCTGGCGTGGCCCCGGAGCAGCTTCAGCCGCGCATCGAGCCAGCAGCGCAAGACAAACTATAATTGCGTCAGCAATGGACGAACTGGCCTGGCTGGACGCGACCGCCCTTGCCCAACTGATCCGCGCCGGGGAACTCTCGCCGCTGGAGTCTGTTGACGGCGCCATCGCGCGCATCGAGGCGCTCAACCCGCGCCTCAACGCGGTCATCACGCCGCTGTTTGAGCAGGCCCGCCGCCAGGCTGTTTCGCCCGATTTGCCTGCGGGGCCGTTCCTGGGTGTGCCGCTATTATTGAAGGACTACCTGTGCCAGACGGCGGGTGACCCATACTATGAAGGCATGGGCTTCCTGCGCGACTTGGGCTGGCGCTCCGAGTCTGACAGCTACCTGGCACAGAAATTTCGGGCGGCCGGCTTTATCGTTCTGGGCAAAACCAACCTGCCCGAGCAGGCCATGCTGCCAGTGACTGAGCCGGCCGCCTTTGGCCCCACGCGCAACCCGTGGAACCTTGAACACACGCCGGGCGGGTCCAGCGGTGGCTCGGCGGCGGCAGTGGCGGCGGGCCTCACGCCGCTGGCGCACGGCAACGACGGCACCGGTTCCATCCGCGGGCCAGCCAGCGCCTGCGGCCTGGTGGGGCTGAAGCCTTCGCGCGGGCGCACCTCGCTTGGCCCGGCGCGCAGCCCGGGGCTGCTGGGTAACATTGCCGAGCACGTGCTGACGCGCTCGCTGCGCGACACGGCCGCCGTGCTCGACGCCCTGGCCGGCCCCATGCCCGGCGACCTGTTTTCCGCGCCCGCGCCGGCGCGGCCGTTCGTGCAAGAGTTGGGACACGCGCCGGGCCGGCTGCGGGTGGGCATCTTGACGCGCGACCCTTTTTTATCGCTGCCCATCCACCCGCAGTGCCGGACGGCGCTGGATGAGACCGGGCAATTGCTTCAGTCGTTGGGGCACATGGTGGAAGAGTCGTATCCGCCCGCGCTGGAAGGGCCTACCGGCCTGGGCGAGGCGCTGCGCATCATTTCCACCAGCGGGCTGGCGGCCCGGCTGGATGCCTGGGCTCAGCGCACCGGCCGCGCCATCGGGCCGGAGCAGGTGGAGCCCGCCACCTGGGCCGGCGCCGAGCAAGGCCGGACGTATTCGGCGGTGCAAGTGCAGGCGGCTGTGGCGCGCCTGGTGGCCGGGGTGGGCCGCTGCCCGGAGTGGTGGGCGGCCGGCTATGATGTGCTGATGACGCCCACCCTGCAGGCGCCGCCGCCGCGCATCGGCTTGCCGCCCGAGCAGCACGCGGCGGCCTTTGGAATTTTCACCATGCCGTGGAGCCTCACCGGACAGCCGGCCCTATCGCTGCCGCTGCACTGGACGGCGGACGGGCTGCCGGTGGGGGTTCAGTTCGTGGCCGGCTATGGCCGGGAAGATGTGCTGCTGCGCCTGGGGGCGCAGTTGGAGCAGGCCCGCCCGTGGGCCAACCGGCGGCCGCCGTTATAGGAGACGCACCATGCCGACACCGACCGATGTCAACAAGCCCGACTTTTGGGAAGAAATCTATCAGGCTGGCCGCGCCGGCTGGGACCTGGGCGGGCCGACCCCCACACTGCACCGGCTGCTGGAGAGCGGCGAGATCAAGCCCGGCCGGCTGATCGTGCTGGGCGCCGGGCGCGGCCACGACGCGCGTGATTGGGCGCGCAACGGCTTCCAGGTGACGGCGGTGGACTTCGCCGCGGACGCGGTGGCGGCCATGCGCGCGCTGGCCGACCCGGCCGCGCCGACCGAGATCGTGCAGGGCGATATTTTCGCCCTGCCGGCCAAGTTAAATCACAAGTTTGACGTGGTGCTGGAATACACCTGCTTCTGCGCCATCAACCCCGCCCGGCGTGGCGAATACGCCGATGTGGTGGCGCGCCTGATCAAGCCCGGCGGCACCTATGCCGCGCTGCTGTTCCCGCTGGACCAGCACGCCGGCGGCCCGCCCTTCGCCGTGAACCTGGACGAAGCGCTGACCTTGTTCCGTAAGCGCAAGTTCCGTCTCAAGCGGCGCGAGACGCCCAACGATTCGGTCTGGCAGCGGCACGGGCTGGAAGAGTTGTTGATTATGAAGATGCCCAAGCCGAGAGCATGAAATGAAAAAACGAGTAGGGCGGGCGTTGATGAAATCGACGCCCGCCCGACTCGTTTTTTTATTAAATGTTTCATTGAT
>JAYTFQ010000908.1:0-2650 GCA_043734225.1 Anaerolineales bacterium
GCCAATGGGGCGCCACGGCGTCCCAGTAGCGCTGGTTGGCTTGGTTGATCTTGTCCATCGATGTTTGTGCCTCGCAAGAATTTGGCCCCAGGTCACGCAACTGTGAACTCGGTTTCCTCTAAATTAAGAAATGATACTCGCAAGTCTGTGCCAAATAGGACTGCAAAGTAGGTCCAATCATGAAAGCTACCGCGATCAGCCATAATGGCGATTGCCTGGCAAGCAAATCCCGTTATGCAGGACCAGGTGACTTCGCCAACAATAGTAGTGCAATTGGGCCGGCCTGTGCGGCGGATGGTGGTTCGCACACACCGATGCCCCAAAAATGACAGGTTTTCTTCCCCTGCCTGGGGAAGGGGGCTAGGGGGTTCGGTCGCCTCTTACTCCCGCAAGATAGCCTCAGCGATGCTGTTCAGCTCTTCGTCCGAGTAGAAATGCAAGATGATCGTGCCGGTGATCGCGCCGTCGCGGCCGCGGCCGCGCCGCAGCGTGACCTTGGTGCCCAGCCGCTCGCGCAGCCGCCCGGCCAGGGCTTCGGTTTCGGGGTTCTTAGGCTTGCGGCCGGGCCGGCGCGGTTTCTCGCCCTGCAGCAGGTTCACCAGCTCCTCGGTCTGGCGCACGCTCAGCCCTTTGTGCACCACCGTGCTGTAGGCCGCCAGTTGCGCCTCGGCCGTGGCCAACTGCAGCAGCGCGCGCGCGTGCCCCTCGCTGATCTCCCCGCCCGAGAGCGCTTCCAGCAGCTTTTGCGGCAGCCGCAGCAGCCGCAGCGTATTGGTCACCGTCACGCGCTTCTTACCCACCTTGGCGGCAATCGCCTCGTGCGACAGGCCAAAATCATCCGCCAGGTGCTTGTAGGCCAGCGCCGTCTCCAGCGGGCCAAGGTCCGAGCGCTGAATGTTCTCGACCAGCGCCACTTCCAGCAGTTGCTGCTCGGTCGCCTCGCGCACAATGGCCGGCACGGTCGCCAGCCCCGCCAGCCGGCTGGCCTCCAGCCGCCGCTCCCCGGCAATCAGCGTAAATTGCCCCGGATAGGCGCTCTGGGCCACAATCAGCGGCTGGATCACCCCATGCTCGCGGATCGAGTTCGCCAGCTCTTCCAGCTCGGTCGGCTCCAGCCGGGCGCGCGGCTGGCGCGGGTTGCGGCCAATGGCCCCCACGGCAATCTGCGACACCCCGTTCAACGACGCCGGTTCCCCGCCCGGCCCGCTGGGGATCAGTGCATCAAGACCGCGACCAAGGCCATGTTTGGGAGGCATCAATTCATGTTCCAATAATCCTAGCAGCCGTCATTGCTGCTGCATTGCCAATCTGAGCGGATTGACCCGCCCGTTTAGATCTTCGGCGCCCCCTTTACTTAAGGGATGGGGGACGGGGGGTTAGGTCCAGCGGCGGGCATATCTCCTGCCAGCAATTCCTCGGCCAGCGCGCGGTAGGCCAGCGCCCCCGGCGAGTTGGGCGCGTAGATGGAGATTGGCAGCCCATGCGACGGCGCCTCGGCCAGCCGCACGCTGCGCGGAATAATAGCCTTAAATACCTTTCCAGGGAAATGCTTCTCCACCTCAGCCACCACCTGCGCCGACAGGCTGGCGCGCGCATCGAACATGGTCATCACCAGCCCGCGCACGCGCAGCCCCGGGTGCAGCGCCGCCCGCACCCGGCTGATGGTGTTTGTCAGTTGCCCCAGCCCTTCCAGCGCCAGGTACTCGCACTGCACCGGGATGATCACGCCCTCCCGCGCCGCCACCAGCCCGTTGAGCGTCAGCAGCCCCAGCGAGGGCGGGCAGTCGATCAAGATGTAATCGTAGTTGCCTTCCAGCGCCTGCAGCGCGCCGCGCAGTTGGTTTTCCCGCGCCAGCATGGTCACCAGCTCCACCTCGGCCCCGGCCAGCGCCGGCGAGGCCGGCAGCAGCGCCAGCTTCAGCTGCGGGCTGTGCAGCACGTGCTCACGCGCCGCCACGCTGTTAACCAGCGCCTCGTACACCCCGCCGCTCACCTTGGTCTTGTCCATGCCCAGCGACGAGGTGGCGTTCGCCTGCGGGTCCAGGTCCACCAGCAGCACCCGCTGCCCCAGCCGCGCCAGAAAAGCGGATAGGTTAATGGCCGTGGTCGTCTTGCCCACGCCGCCTTTTTGGTTGACCAGAGTGTAAATGCGAGTCACTTGAACTGCTGTCCCGTTTTGCGTTGGCGCTCAGTTCGCTCGCGCGATTTACCAACCCGCCATGCCAAAAGGCATCGTCCGCGCAGGTCGCGAAGCACTCCCGAAGCGCAGCGCAGGGAGCGAGACGACCGGCCGCAGGCCACACAGCCCCGAATTCTTTCTGCTTGCTCTGCGTCGACGACCGGCCGCGGGCCACTAGGCGCGAATTCCATTCGCCGGCTTGCTTTGCCACTCAGCTCGCTCGCGCGATTTACCAACCCGCCACGCCAAAAGGCATCGTCCGCGCAGGTGGACGACCGGCCGTAGGCCACCAGCGCCGAATTCATTCGGTTTGCTCTGCGTTGACGACCGGCCGCAGGCACTCCGGCACAAATTCCATTCGGCGGCTTGCCTTGCCGCTCAGCTCGCTCGCGCGATTTACCAACCCGCCATGCCAAAAGGCATCGTCCACGCAGGTGGACGACCGGCCGTAGGCCACCAGCGCCGAATTCA
>JAYTFQ010000909.1:0-3747 GCA_043734225.1 Anaerolineales bacterium
CCCACCGCATCTCTTTCGGCCAACGCTTCAAAGAAGGTCGGCCATCCAGACCAACACCTCAGCCGTGGCCGACTCTTCATCTGTGCGCGTCGTATCCACCAGTTTGATCGGCGGCGCGCCCGGCGCGTGGTCCTTGAACCACTGATTGAACTGCTGCTGCCCGGCGATAAACGCTGCCGCGCTGCTCCCGCGCCAGGCGGGCCGAGCCCGCAGCCGCTCGGCCAGCGTCACGTCGTCGCACACCAGCGCCAGGTAGTGCACAGCCGAAAAATAGCGCCGGTGCACACACGGCTCAATATTGCCCGGCACCCCCGCCCCGGCCCCAAACAGCGCCACCGGCCGCCCTGCCTGGGCGATGTTGGCCGCCAGCCTCAACCAGGTCTCGAAGAATGCCCGGTAGCCATCGGCCGGGGTGTCGAACTCCGCCCGCCATAGAACGTCGTCGTCCAGCGCCACCACCCCGGTCGGCGCGCGCATCATCCGCCGGCACACCGTCGTCTTGCCCGCCCCGCTGGCCCCGGCCACGATGAACAGCGGCCGTTGCCGAAACGGCTCCCCATGCCCGCACACCGGGCACACCGCCAGCGGCCCGTTCGGGTCGATCGTCTTGTCGGGCCGGTATTCGCCGCACCGCGCGCAAATGTCGAGCATATGGAGATTATGCCCGACAATTCAAACCGGCGCGCGCCGCCTGTTTTTATGTCACCCGCCACATGTGTTGGGGCTTAAAGCCACATCTTTTTTCACCATTTGCCTTGTATTAGGCCAATACGCCACACCCGCCACACGCGGAGCGAACAGGCAGGGGTAGGCGGCGTCGCAGCAGGCCCTTCAAAACACACAGGTGGGTATGCCTCGCATTCGGCGCCCTCTAAAAAACCGGCTGGGCGGTAACCGTCCGGAAAAATATGCCTGTAGTTCACACCGGCTCGCCTCGGCAGCGGACGTAAAATAGTCAGGCGATGGTCATGCTCTCGCAGCTGTTGCGCTTTCACGTCACCGACGCCCACGGCCGCCGCGCGCGGCTGGTGGATGTGGCCATTGCCGGCCCTGACCAGGACTATCCGCCGGTTGACCGCCTGCTGGTGCGCGGCGCGCATGGCCTGCGCCTGCTGCCCTGGTCCGCCATCACTGGCTTCGACCGTCGGGTGCGCCTGGCGCAAGTAGCTGACCTGGAAGCCGGCCAGTCCGTCTCGGCCGGCGAATGGCCAGCCGGTGTCTGGCTCGGGCGAGACGTTCTGGACGGCATCATCATCAATATATGGCGCCGGCACGTCACCGTCGCCAACGATCTGTGGCTGGCCGGCAACTCGCGCGGCCTGCGGCTGCGGGCGGCGGCCACCGGCCCGCGCGCCATCCTGCCGCGCCTCACCGGCCGGTTTTACAGCCTGCATGCCCGCCGCACGCTCTACGATTGGAAGTACATCGAGTTTCTGCGCGGCGACCCGCTCAGGACCGAGACCCGCACTGCTGAGCATTGGCGCATCGCGCGCCTGCCGGCCGGTGAAATTGCCCATCTGGCCGGGCCCCTGCCCTACCTGCATGCCGCCGAGCTCGTCGGGCGGCTGCCCGAGGCGCTGGCCGCCGACACCCTGGAAGAAATGCCACTGGACCGCCAGGTGCAAATCTTCGAGGAGCTGTCCGACGCGCGTGCCCGGGCCGTGCTGGCGCTTATGGCGCCGGAGGTCGCCGCCGATCTCCTGGGCCGGCTGGATCCGGACCTGGCGCGCCGGTTCCTCAACCGTCTGCCGCGCCCGCAGTCCGAGCGTCTGATCGAGCTGCTGCGCTATCCGACCAACACGGTCGGCGGCGCCATGACTAACGACATCGTGCGCGTGCCGGCCGGCCTGACCGTGGGCCAGGCGCGCCAGGCCTTGCGCCAGCAACTGACCGAGCCCGGCTTTGTTCATTTTCTCTACGTGGTCGACGACGAGCAGCACAACCGGCTGCGAGGGGTGCTGTCGCTGCGCGGCCTTGTTGTGGCCGAGGCGGAGCAAGTGATCGGCGAGCTGATGAACCGCGACCTGCTCAAGCTGGCGCCGCTGGAGGCCGCGCGCCCGGCCGCCTTTCGCATGTTGGAGAGCGGCCTGGCGGCACTGCCGGTGGTTGGCGGCGATGGGCGCTTGTTGGGCGCGCTCACCGTCGATGCCGCCATGCGCCTGGTGGCGCCGCGCAGTTGGCGCGCGCAAGTGCCGCGGGTATTTTCATGAGCACGCCTCCTGGCCCGCCGCGCGAGCCGGAACTGGAGCAGCCGCTGGCTGGCTTGAACAGCCGGCCGCGCGGCCTGCGCCAGGGCCTGCAAATGCAGGTGCATGGGCGCACCGTGCGCCTGCGCGGGTTTCAGCGCCAGTTAAAAGGCCCGTGGCGCTGGCTGCTCATCCTTGGGCCGGGTCTCATCGCGGCGGCGGCCGGCAATGACGCCGGCGGCATCGCCACTTACAGCGCCGCCGGCGCGCAGTTCGGCTATGACCTGATATGGGTCATGCTGCTCATCACCGTCTCGCTGGCGGTGGTGCAGGAAATGTGCGCCCGGCTGGGCGCCGCCACCGGGCGCGGCCTGCTCGACCTGATCCGCGAGCACTACGGCCTGAGGTGGGCGCTGCTGGCCCTGGCCGTCATCCTGCTGGCCAACGCCGGGCTGATCATCACCGAGTTCGTGGGTGTCGGCGCGGCTGCCGAGCTGTTGGGCATCAGCCCGTGGCTGGCGGTGCCGGCCGCCGCCCTGCTGGTGTGGTATCTGGTGATCTTTGGCTCGTACGACGCCGTCGAAAAAATCTTCCTGGGCATGACCCTGGTCTTCTTTGCCTATCCGGTCGCCGCCATCCTGGCCCATCCGGATGCGGGCGCGCTGCTGCGCGGCGCGCTGGTGCCTACGATCCATTTCAACCAGGCTTACCTGCTGGTGCTGGTCGGCTTGATGGGCACCACCATCACGCCCTACATGCAGCTCTTCGAACAAAGCTCCATGGTCGAGCGCGCCGTGGCCCGCCGCCACTACGGCCCGGAGCGCGTTGATTCGTACGTCGGCGCGATTTTTTCCAACTTGATGTCCATCGCCATGATCGTGGCCACCGCCGCCACCCTGCACGCCAAAGGCGCCACCATTCTGCAGACCGCCGCCGACGCGGCCAAAGCGCTGGAGCCGGTGGCCGGCCCGGCGGCCAAGGTGCTCTTTGCGGTTGGCTTGCTGGGCGCCTCGCTGCTGGCCGGCGCGGTGCTGCCGCTGGCCACCGCCTATGCCCTCGCCGAAACCTTCGGCCAACCCAAGGGCGTCAGCCTGGATTTCCGCCGCGCGCCGCTGTTCTTTGGCCTGTTCACTATCCTGATCGTGCTCGGCGCCGGCCTGGCGCTGCTGCCGAATGTGCCGGTCATTCCGCTGCTGGTGGCTGTACAGGTCTTCAATGGCGCGCTGCTGCCCGTGATTTTGTTCTTTATCCTGCGCCTGGCCAACAATGCCCGGTTGATGGGCGACCTGAAGAACCGCCAGCGCGAAAACGTGCTCGGCTGGGGCACGGCCATACTCGTGACCACGGCCGTTGTCGTGCTGTTCGCCGTTCAACTGTTCAGCCATTAAGGCTCTGTCAAAGCAAATAGTTGTCCGAAGCCAGGCGAGGCCCTTCGCGCGCTACCGCCGCTTTGGACTGGTATGTGCATTCGCGCTCAGAGGTTGTGAATTTATCGCGTCCCAACATCGAATTCGCGGGCCTTTTGTCATTTGGGCGCAAAAAATCTGCGGGAAATTGAATA
>JAYTFQ010000910.1:0-2259 GCA_043734225.1 Anaerolineales bacterium
CGCGGCAGCGATGAGGCCGCAAAGCTGGCCAACTTCATCGCCCGCGATGCGACGCACATTCAGGATCCGGCCACGCGGGTGGTGCTGGGCAAGTGGGAGCCCACCGGCGGTTACATCGGTGAGGCGCAGGCCAACGGCGGGGTGTGGTATGAGACCGCCAACGGCGTGTACCAGGCGGCGGGCAAAGAAGCCACTTGGGAAACTAACCAGGCCTTCCTACAGCAGATGATGGAGCACGGCGTGGACAAGCTGGAATTCCATGGGCTGGACATCGAGCAAGAGCTGCTAAACTTCGACGGCCAGGCCTTCGATGCCGTGCCAGCGCGCGTGAAGGAGATCCGCTTCCTGTCCGAGAATGCTGAGAAGTTCGGCTATGTGCAGCAGGGCAACAGCTTTGTGCGCGTGCCGGGCACAAGCATTCCCCAGGCCACCGGCCGGGCCGGCGTTGCGGGCGCGGTGAACACGGCGGCGACGGATGCAAATGATCAGCCCTAAGCCGTTACCGCTGTTGGCGATTTCCGAAAGGGCCGGCCGGCCGGCCGACCAAACCCCCGGTCGCCCTACTCCCCTTCGTTTCACTCCGGGGATCTTCGACCTTAACGGGCAGGGGGTGGCTGAAGGCAAACTGGCTGCTTCAGGGCGTGACATTTTGCCCTGCGACGAGCCCACGGCAGGCTATATGGTTGACTCGCAACAGCGGCGCAGGAGCACCTAAATGGATTGCGGAGCGTGTGAGCCGTGGGTGAAAGCGATTGAGCAGAATTATGCTTACCTGTTCGCGGAGCACGGCTTTCGGCTGAGGCAGTGCGAGGACGAGCGCCAGGGCGAACACTGCCTGATCGTGTTGGAGTCCGCGCGGGCGCGGATCAAGTTCGAGATCAGCCAGGGTACGCCCGTCATCTATTTCGGCACGCTGGATTCGCCGGTGGGCTGGGAGCAGCAGGTGGACGGCGTGCTGGTGTGGTACGTGGACAACGCGCTGCTGAACTTTATCGAAAGCAAGGGGAGCGGCCCGGCGCCAGCCGCGGCAGCGCCCGGCGCGGCGCGAACTACCGAGGCACTGTTGGCAGCCGCGGCGGCGCGGCTGCGGCCGCACGCGGCCGAACTGGTGGCCGCTTTCGCGCCCGGCCGCCCGGCCGCGTGGTGGCAGGCGTTTGACGCCTACCAGGCCGAGCGGTTGAAACAGATTCGCGAACGCATGCGCGCGCGCTAAACAATGCCCAGACCATTGCCTCGTCCGGAGCCCTTAGTCCTCGCCCCAGCCGAAATGGCCGTGGTCTTTCAGCATTTGCTAGGACCGGCCGCGACCGAGGGCGGGCTGCTGGGCGATCTGAACCTCAGCCCGCCAGCGCTGGAGGCAGCCCGCGCCCGACTGCTGGGGCGCGGCCTGCTGCGACCGGCGCCGAATGCCGCGCTGCGAAAAACATTCATTGCGCCGGGAGCACGCGCGCTGCTGGACACGGTCACCCGGCCGCTGATGCTGGGCGTGCTGCAAGTGATGGAGCCGGGCCACGACGAGCGCGGCGCGTATTTCAGCTGGACCCCAGAAATGCTGGTCTTCAATTCGGTCGATGTGCAAGGCAATCACCATCTGGTGCCGCTGCCGGGCCTGGAGGCCGTGGCCGACCAGGCGCTGGCCGCCTGCGGGCTGAACGACTATAAGCCTGACCCGGCGCCTCTGCCCGGCACGCCGGACGCGGTGGGCCGGGCCGCCGGGCTGCGGGCGGTGTTTATGACCGTCGCCAGCGCCCGCACGGCTCACGAAAAGGTGCACGGCCTGGCCTGGATGCTTAGCGCCGGGCGGCTATGGCTGATGTCACCCCAGGGCGCGCCGGCGGCCGCCCCACCAGCGCCCGCGCCGCGGGGCAAGCCCGCCGCCGCCCGCCCGGCGGCCCCCGAAGCCGGACTGCGCGCCCTGCTGCCGGCTGACCTGCGCGCGGCCATCCTGGCCGCCACCCAGCAAGCCGTGGCGCACACGCAGGCGGCCCTGGAAGCGGCCGCCGCGTAAGTGGAAACACAAAACTACTGAGGGTTCCAGGCGCTCGCCCTCACACCTGCCCAGAACACCAGGTGCTGGGTCCCCGGCCCTTCCACTCCCCTGCGCTTCGCCTTATCGTTACCCATATCTTTTTCCGGGGCGAGCATAGTTTCCCGGGTTGGCGGAAAAATCCAGTGATTTCGGCTCCGGGGTTTAGGGGCTTGCGCCAGGTCAACATAAGCAGCTCTCGAAAAAGGCCAGAATCCTGCGGCGAAACGTAT
>JAYTFQ010000911.1:0-3345 GCA_043734225.1 Anaerolineales bacterium
GGAAGCGCACGCCCTTGGCCGCGGCCAGGTCACGCAGTTCGTGATAGGCAAAGACAACCGGCCCCTTGTTGGCCGTCACCACGTGCACCCCGGCTTGCAGCGCGGTGCGAATGAAGTCGATGGCCGGCTGGCCACGCCGGTGAGGGCGAACTCCACGCCGTAGCGCTCGCGCAGCTCGCCGCGCTTGCTTTCCAAAAGCTGCACCAGGGCGCGGCCCACGTTGCCGAAACCCAGGAAGGCCAAATTGTAGTTTTTCATGTGGTCACAAGAGGGAGCGCTTGAGCGGGTCCAATCGCGGGATTATAGCACGCGGGTGGGCTCAGCCCTGCGGCAGGTTGAACACGTGGATGCTCTGGTCCTTGTCGCGGCACTTCTTGGACTGCTCGCCTGGCCTGGCCCGATCGGAGACCACCACCACCTGCCGCTCCGAGAGCCAGGCCACCCCCTCCACATTGCAGTACACCGCCTCACCGGCGGCGTCGGTGGGGAAAGTGTACACCTGCCCGTCGTCCTCGAACGCCCACTCGCCCGGACGCAGTACGCCCACCCACAGCGCCGCCGTCATCTGCGACACCACTGCCATGCGCCCCTCGACTAGATCCAGGCTGGCATAGTCTTCAAAACGCACCGCCTTGGGCAGCTTCAGGTTGGCGACCGGTTCCCAGCGGTCGCGGCTGCGCTCCAGCACGTGGATGCGCCCGCCGCCGGGGCGGCGGCCCAGCGGCCCGCCGCGGCACTTGTTGCCTTCGCACAGCGCCAGCAGATACTGCCGGCCGTCGCGCTCAACCTGTGTCAGTCCCTCGATGCCTTTGTTGGCCCGCTCCAGTGGAAAGTTGACCCAGGCGCTTTCCTGGTAGCGGAAGTCGTGGTCGTAGCTTTCAACGCGCGCCTGAAAAATGCCCGGCTGGAAGACGTCGGCCTCGATCAGCAGATGAAAGCGCCGCGCCCGCGGGTCGTAGGCCACATCCTCATAGCCCACGGTCTCGCCGCGCTGCCGGATCAACTCCGCATGCGGCCCGCCCGGCCAGGGCGGCAGCGGCAGCCGCGCAACGTGCGGCGTGTTATCGAAGATGACGTATAGCTGCCCATCCACGGCGCACACCCCGCTGGCCTCCCAACGGCCGTCAGCCTGGGCGCCCAATAGCGGCGGCAGCTTGTACTCCTCAACCAGTTCCAGGCAGCGGGCGGGGGCGGCGTTCTCGGTGGGCATGCAGGTCTCCGGCTGGGATTATGCCGCTGTCTGGCCTGGGGGGCAATGGCGGCGCGGGATGTCACGGAATTGTTTCCGAAAAAGTGACGCGGCGCAGCGTCACTTTTTCGGGCCTCTCTGCCTCTGGAGCACACAAAGGCCCAGGACGATGTGCGCGGTTCGATTTTGCGACCGCGCCGTTCGGGTCTATCCTCCTGGCTGCCTGGATCATGGTCACAACCACCGGAAACGACGCACATGCCCAAAACGCCAGAAGTTTTCGCTAAGGATTACGCTGCGCTGTCGCGCGCCTTTGACGCCGCCGCGCTGCAATTGAAGGAAACCGAACAGGCCCGCGCCCAGCACGACCAGGCCCTGCGCGAGGCGGCCCAGCCCCTGCGCCAACGCGCGGCGGCGCTGCGCGCTGGCCGCCCCAGCGCCTCGGCGGATGACTTCAAAACCGATGCCGAGCTGCAGCGCCTGCTGGGCAGCCTGGACGAGCGCCTGGCGCGGGCCGAGGCCGACCGCCAGCGCATTCACGGCCTGGCCGTGGGCGGCTGGGCCCAGGCGCTGAAGGGCGCCGCCGCGCTAGACAAGGAGCTGGCGGCCGATATCCTCGCTCGCCAAAAACTGCCCGCCTCTAAGGCCGGGCCCGTGCAGATCGCCCTGGCCAATCTGCTGCGCCTGCAAACCGACGCGCACAAAAAGCTGGCCCCGCGCCGGGCGGCGCTGCTGGCTGGCCAGAAGGCGCTGCTGTTGGTCGACGACCCGCAGTATTTTCGCGCGCAGTACGACCAGGCGCGGGCGGAGGCGCTTGGCGCCCCGCCCACGCCCAAGACCGTTGGCGGCACCGCCGCGCCCAAGACCGCCGGCAGCACCGCCGCGGCCAAGGACGCTGGCAGCACTGCCGCGCCCAAGGACGCTGGCAGTATCGGCGCGCCAAAGACCGTTGGCAGCGCTGCCGCGCCCAAGATCGTTGGCAGCACTGCCGCGCCCAAAACCGTTGGCAGCGCGCCTGCCGCCAAAACGACTGTTGGCAGCCTGCCAGCCTCGCCAGCGAAGACCGCGCCCGCCAACGTCTCGCCGTCCGCCCTCGAGGGTGACGGCGCCGCCGCTTCTGCCACGCCGGCCCTGGCCCCGGCCAACAAGCTGCTGACCGCGGCGGCCTTTAAAGCGGCCGGCCGGGAGGCGAGCAATCTCGTGGCCGGCATCCGCGCCAGCGCAGGGGTGGCGCGCCGGGCTACCCGCGCCAAGAAGCCGCGCCAGGCAGCCACCGCCCGCGCCACGGCCATGCGCCGGCTGAGCAGCCTGAACATAATCGTCAAGCAATACGAGGCGGCCCGCAAGGCAACCGGCGACGCGGTTATCCTGGCCTTGCCCAACGGCCGTCAGCTCCTGCGCGGCATCCAAATATTGGTGGCCGTGCGGGAACGTGCCCGCGCCATGGTCAACCGCCTGGCCGAGCTGGAAAGTCCCGCACCCCGCCGCGGCCCCAGCAATCTCGCCAGGCGTCGATAGGGTCGCCGCCAATCGCGCCTGCAAGGCGCTCCCACCCCCACACTCCCCCCTCGCAAGGGTAGGTTTTTCGCACAATCTCGCCAAGTGGGCCGACCCCACCCGGGGTTTGGCCCCGACTGAAGGGGCCCTTCACCCCGGGCTCCACAAGTGCGCTGGCGATAGCCAGCTATGGCGTCGACACGGCCGATTTAGCCGGTGATAACCGGCGCAGTCACTAGCCCAGAGCGCATATCATCCCCCGCAACGAAGCCGCTTATCGTTACCCATATCTTTTTCCGAGGCGAGCATACTTTCCCGGATTGCCGGAAAAATCCAGTGATTTCGGCTCCGGGGTTTAGGGGCTTGCGTCAGGTCAACATAAGCAGCTCTCGAAAAAGGCCAGAATCCTGCGGCGAAACGTATAGAACAAAGATGTGGGTAACGATAAGACGAAGCGGAGTGGGGACCCGGTCGCAGACCGGAAGCTCTGGGCGGGGCCGGTGTACGCAGCGCGCCTGGCTGAAAAACCTACCCTTGAAAGTACAGCCCCACACCCCACACCCCCACACCCCCACACGCCCCTCTACGGCACCAGCAGCACCTTCCCCAGCGTGCGCCGTTCTTCCATATAAGTCTGGCCGGCGGCGGTCTGCGCCAAC
>JAYTFQ010000912.1:0-3205 GCA_043734225.1 Anaerolineales bacterium
CGCCGGCCAGCCTGAGCCGAGAACGTGGAGTTACGAGCCCATATGGACCCAACCGAATACCAGCAGATCGTCGCCTATCTGGAAGCAGCCGAACGCGCCAAATACAGCGCCGCCGACATCCAGGCCCGCTTCCAGTCCGAGCCGGCCAGCAGCTATGGTGAGCACATGGACCGCTGGATACCCGATTTCGACTACGCCCACCAGTTGCTGCTCGACTGCCTGGCGATTCATTTGCCGCCTGTGGCCGCCGCGGTGGAGCTAGGCGCCGGCACCGGCCGCGTGTCTCAGTTGTTGTTGCAAGCCTTTCCGGCGCTGCGGCTCACCCTGGTCGATCTCTCGCCCAACATGCTGGCCGCCGCCGCCCTGCGCCTGGCGCCGTATGGCGACCGCTGCCGGATGGTCGAGCACGACATCTTCGCGCCCGGCCTGGAGGTTGCGCCCGGCTCGCTGGATGCCGTGGTCTCGGTCTTTGCCATCTGCCACGCGCGCGGCAGCCAGATGTACGCCCAACTCTACCGCCGCATTTACAGTTGGCTGAAGCCGGGCGGCCTCTTCATTTGTTATGACCATGTGCTGGGCGACAGCCCGGCCCTCACCGCCCTGAACGCGTTGGGCTGGCACCGCCTGCTGCGCGCCAGCCAGACGGCCGCCGAGGCCCGCGAGGGCATCGTCGGCACCTACCAGGAAGACTCGCCGCTGTCACTGCGCGAACACCTGGCCTTGCTCGGCGCCGCCAGCTTCTCCGCGGCGGATGTGCTCCACAAGCGCGATATTTTTGCGATTTATCTGGGGGTGAAATAGAAAGCGAGCGCGCCCGTTAGCGAAACGCCTGGCGCGCCTCGCCCGCGCGGTGGTGCCGCAGCGCAAAGGCTGACCAGGTGTTGTCCACCGATACCAGTGCCACCCACTTTAAGTCACGACCCTGTAGCGCCTCCCACCCCACATCGCGGGTGAGGTCGGTCTGGATTTGCGACGAGCCCTTGGGAAACGACACCCACAGCAGGCGCTCAGGCTTGAGGGCTTTGACGGCGCGCGGCGCGAGCTTGTCGATCTCGGCCTTGTTCTTGACGAACATCTGCACCCAGTCGAACTGGCCGCTGAGTTTCTCGACCATTACCACGCCCGCCGGCAGCGGGCTGAGCGTTTTGAGATAGCCCTCCGGCGCGCTGATGAGGCCTGCGCGCTGGCCGGGCTTGAGTAGG
Source organism: Anaerolineales bacterium (assembly GCA_043734225.1). Lineage (GTDB taxonomy): Bacteria > Chloroflexota > Anaerolineae > Anaerolineales > UBA6663 > JAYTFQ01. The sequence continues at coordinate 1,203 of JAYTFQ010000912.1, forward strand.
GGCGCACCTATGTGTGCGCCCGCCTTGCTTCTTGGCGAGCGCGTTCTCGGGCATTGTCACTCCTCCTTGGCCGGCCTTAGACGATGCCGTCCAGCATGCGGCCGGCGGAGTAGGGCACGTGCTCGTCGCGCAGCGCCTGCCAATAGTCGCGCGCCAGCAGCGCTGGGCCGGCCAGCGCCAGGCTGAACAGGGCGCCGGCCATCCGGCTCGTGCTGGCGGTGCGCTGGCCGCGCTTCCAGTTCCATTTCGCGCTGGCCAAATACGCTTGCAGCACGCGCCCGCGCCAATACGGGGTGGGGGCCGAGCCCCACAGCCGCCCAAACGCCCCTGGCGCCGACAATGCCCGGTCGCGCGACCAGCGGTTGGCGGCCGGCGCTTGCGAGTAGCTGTCGGTCGCCGTGTGCCAGCCCGCGCCGTTCAGCTTGCAGGCCACCAGCGCCGGCGTATGCGCCACATCGCCGGCGAGCGTGATCTGGCGCCCCAGATCGATTTCCTCGCTGATGCGCAGCACCGCCGAGAAGCCTTCGGTGGCAAAGAACGCGCTGGCCCGGATGAGCGAGGCGATCGGCAGCATCCACACCCCGCTCATCAACTGGGTGAAGACATTTCCCTCCAGCCCTGGGTTGAACTCGCGCAGCGAGGTGCCGGCCGCGTCCACCAGCCGCACCCCGCCGTGCAGCCAACTGGCCTGGGGCGCGCGCTGGCTCAGCTCCCAAAACGCGGCGAAGGCCCCCGGCAGCATCCAATCGTCGTCGTCCAAAAAGTGCAGGTATTCTCCGCGCGCCAGCGCGGCCCCGGTGTTGCGCGCCACCGATTGGCCGTGCCGCACAATGTCGACCTGCCGCACGCGCGGCGAAGCCTGCCACGCGCCGGCCGGCAGCGGCGCGCCCGAGTCGTTGAGCACAATGATCTCAAACTCGCCAACCGGCAGCGCCTGGTCCAGCACGCTCTGCACGGCGTGGGCCACGCTTGGCCGCCCAATGGCCGGCACAATGGTCGAGCAGAAAATCGGCGCATCGGTCGCGGCTGCCATGGGCGGGATTTTAGCACAGCGGCCGCTGAGCCGATGGGCAAAATCCTAATCCATGCAGGTCGCGAAGAACACGAAAGGTGGTTCTGCTCTTGGTGTTCTTCGTGACCCTCGTGGATGGCGTTTTTTGGACGCAAGCACTCAAGTGCGTCGGGCGGCGGCGTAGGGCTGTTACAATCACGACAGACTGTGGTACCCAATTATTGTTATGACAAGGTGATGCTGTGACCGCTCTGAGTCGTGCGTATCTCAACCGCTATCGCCAACTGGCGGTGCTGGCCTCCCTGGTCTTTACCACGCTGGTGTGCCTGGCGCTGCTGGCTGTGCGCTATGTGTACACCGAGAACTGGCAGTATATGTTCCTGGCTTGGAACCTGTTCTTGGCCTGGCTGCCCGTGCTGTGCGCGCTGTTTGCCTACAACGCCTACAAACGCCGCGGCCGGCTGAGTTGGTTGGTGGTGGCCGGCTGCGCGCTGGCCTGGCTGCTGTTCTTCCCGAATGCCCCCTACATCCTCACCGATCTGATGCACCTGGCCCCGCGGCCGGACGCGCCGCTGTGGTTTGATGTCCTGCTGGTGCTGGCCTTTGCCTGGACCGGGCTATGCCTGGGCCTGGTGTCGCTCTCGCTGATGCAGGCCCTGGTGCGCCGCGCCGCCGGCACGCTGGCCAGTTGGGTCTTCGCCCTGGGCGTGCTCAGCCTCAGCGGCGCCGGCATCTACCTCGGCCGCTTCCTGCGCTGGAATAGCTGGGATGTGTTCATCAGCCCCGGCGGCATCCTGGCCGACGTCATGGCGGCCGTTCAGCATCCGCTGCTGCACGCGCGCTCAGTGGTCTTCTCTGGGTTGTTTTCGCTCTTTCTGCTCTCGGCCTACTGCATGTTCTTCGCGCTGACGCACCTGCACGCCGAACCCAGCGCCGCCGACGATATTTAGCCTGCAAAAAACTTCGGGCGAATTGAATGAGGCGCAGCGGC
>JAYTFQ010000913.1:0-1521 GCA_043734225.1 Anaerolineales bacterium
GGGGCGCCGCGCCGCCATCTCCGGGGCCGGCAAAGCCCGGCGGTCGATCTTGCCATTGGGGGTGCGCGGCAGGTCCGACAGCACGGTAATCACCGCGGGCAGCATGTACTCCGGCAGTTGCTCTTTAAGCAGCGACCGCAGTTCGGGGACCACCTGCCGGGCAAAGGCCGCCCGCACCGGGTCATTGGCGACGGCGCCTTGGGCAGCCTGCGCCCGCAGCCAACCCACCCGCGCGGGCAGCGCTGTATCCTGTCGTGTTAACACCGCATCGAAGGCCCCGTCGGGCGTTTGCCGCCCCCAGCCCAGCTCCACCTGGTAAGGAAATTGATCCGCCAGGGACCAGAGATCAACTGGGTCCACCGCATCGGGTGGGTCCCGCCATAGTGCTTCGCGCACAGCGCCGGCTGTGGCCGGGCCGGCCTCGCCATCCAGCCAGGCCAGCGTCGCCCGTCCAGCGGCCAGCCGGGCATTGGGTACGCCACTCAGCGCCAGCACCGGCGGCGCGGAAACGGAGAGCAGGCGGCGCACCTCCATCAGACTCAACTGCTCACGGGCCCAATCGTGCCATATGGGTTCCAGCGGCGCGCCGTCCAATACCGGCCCGATGGTAAGTAGCACCTGATAGCGGAAGCGGGTCAATTCGTTATGGACGCGCCCGCGCCGCGGATGGATGGACACCTGGACCACCTGCGGCAATCGATCCGGTAGTTGGCTGAAGAATGCTGGGTCAAGGGCCAGCTCTTCTTCTTGCGCCAAGCGCTGCCGGACCAGCGCCCGCAGCTCCGTCCGGCCCATCTGGGCCGGCGCCTGCTGCAGCGCCATCGTGGCGTGGAAGGTCTCCAGCAGTGGGAGACTGCGTATATCGCCAATGAAGACCAGGCCGCCGGGGCGCACCAGGCGGATCGCCCCTTCCAAAACGCGCTGGAGGTAATCCGCGCCCGGAAAGTATTGCACCACCGAATTCAGTATGACGGCGTCGAATGACTGCGGTTCCAGGCCGCTGAAATCATCCGCGGCACGGCGCTGAAGCGCCACCTGAGGCAAGGGATGCCGGCGCAGCGCGTCACCCAGCGTATCGAGCGCGGCCTGGGCGTAATCGGCGCCCACGTAAAGCTCCGTGTGCGGCGCAATGGGGAACAACAGCAGCCCGCTGCCGCAGCCAATTTCCAGGACGCGGCGCGGATGCATTGCCAGGATGCGCTCGACGGAATCATCCACCCAGGCGCGCATCTGCTCCGGCGGGATGGGCAGGCCCGTGTCACTGCTGTTCCAGCCCACAATGTTAAAGGCCGGGTCAGACTGCCTGGGCGCCTGACGATAAGTCTCATCCCATACGGATTGCCATTGCGACACCTGAACGGACTGCAGTGCTGAGCCACCAGGCACCATCGTTTCGGTTCCCGGCACAACATAGGCCACCAGACGCTGGTCAGCCTCGCCCCCGTCCCAGATCGCCGCCACCGCCTGCCCCACCGCCGGGTGCCGCCCCAGCACCGCCTCCACCTCCCCTAACTCTATCCG
>JAYTFQ010000914.1:0-3433 GCA_043734225.1 Anaerolineales bacterium
TGGAGCCGCGTAGCTGATCGAAATAGTCCCAGGTCTCGGGGCGGAAGTCGCCTGACCGAATGAGCGGGCCAGGATAGAAGTTCAGCCACCACTTGTGTAGCTTGTCTTGCAGGCGCTTGATGTCGTCGCGGGCGTTGAGGAAATTGCCGCGTGTCTCCTGGGTGATGGTGCCGTCAGCGGCCAGTTGCTCCGCGTGCTGAACCGCCGTGCGGGTCGCTGTAGCCTGCGCCTGCCCATCCTTGCCAGCCCAATCGGTTTGGCCTAGACTCCTCTGGACTCAACCTGGAGGTGACTATGCATGCTCATGGCAAGTTAGCCGGCTGGTGGGCGCGGGCGGGGATGGTCGTCATTATGGTGCTGGGCCTGTCGGCCTATGACTGGCCGCAGTTTGGCAGCAACCCGCAGCACAGCGGCAACGACACCCAGGAGACCGTGATCAACGCCGGCAATGTCAACACCCTGGCGCGCATTTATCAGGTGACGCTGCCGGGCATCGCCGATGGCGCGCCGGTGTTTTTGAATGATGTGCTGACCACCGACGGCTGGAAACGGCTGCTGTTCGTGACCACCAAGAACGGCTGGATTGTGGCGCTGGACTGGCGCACGGGCAGCACGGTCTGGAGCCACCAGAACGGCCCCGGCGGCTGCACGGACCCGTCGAAACACCTGCCGTGCATCACCACCTCGTCCCCGGCCATTGATCCCAGCCGGCAGTATGTCTACAGCTATGGCCTGGATGGGTACGCGCACAAATATCGCGCCAGCGACGGACTGGAAACGCTCAGCGGCGGCTGGCCGGAACTGCTGACCACCAAGCCCCGCACCGAAAAGGGGTCCTCGGCGCTGAGCATTGCCCCGTTTGTCAACGGCGTCAGCTATCTGTACGCGGCCAGCGCCGGCTATCCGGGCGACGCCGGCGATTACCAGGGGCACCTCACGGCCATCAACCTGGCCACCGGCGCGCAGAAGGTGTTCAACACGGTCTGCAGCAACCAGACCGTGCACTTCACCTTCACCAGCCCGGATTGCCCCACGGTCGAATCGGCCATCTGGGCCCGCGGCGGCGTGACGTATGACCCCGACACACGGCGCATCTATATGTCCACCGGCAACGGCACCTTCAGCCCCACCCTGCACTATTGGGGTGACACGCTGTTCGCCCTCAACCCGGATGGCAGCGGCGCGGGCGGCAATCCGCTGGACAGCTTTACCCCCACCAACTTCAAGTTATTGCAGGACAACGACACGGACCTGGGCAGCACCGGGCCGGCCATCCTGCCCGGCACCAGCAAATATCCGCACCTGGCCGTGCAGGGCGGCAAAGAGGGCAAGCTGGTGCTGCTCAACCTGGACAACCTCAGCGGCCAGGGTGGCCCGGGCCATACCGGCGGCCAGCTGTTTACCATCGCCGTGTCTGACACGGTGGAGATTTTGGCCCAGCCGGCGGTGTGGACCAACCCGCAGGACCACGCCACCTGGGTGTTTGTGGCTACAGAGCAGGATTTCTATAGTTACAAAATGTCCGTGGACGGCGCCGGCAACCCCAGCCTGCTGGCGCAATGGGGCATCAGCGGCCAGACGAGTTCGCCGATTGTGGTCAACAACGTGCTGTTCTTCGTGCAGGACGGCAACGCCTACGCGGTGAACCCGACCACCAAGGCGCAGTTGTGGCACGCCAACAACATCGGCAGCATTCACTGGGAGAGTCCCATCGTGGCCGACGGCGCTTTTTACGTCACCGACGAGAGCAGCCACTTCAGCGCCTACACCCTGGGCGGGGTGGTGCCGCCGACCTTCACCATGAGCAGCCTGTATCTGCCCCTGGTGCTGCGCTAAGTTCGCTTCTCAATCACTTCCACCGCCCGCGCCACGCCGTCTTCGGCGCGGATGGCGGCGCCTAGGCTGGCGGCGCGCTGGCGCATGCCCGTGTCCGTCAGCGCCTGGCGCATGGCCTCCGCCAGCCGGTCCACGCTCAACCGGGAGCGCGGGATGGGCGCCGGGCCCACGCCCAATGCCTGCACGCGCTGACCCCAAAAGGGCTGATCGCCAAAGAAGGGCGTGAGGATGGACGGCACCCCGGCGCGCAGACCGGCGGCGGTGGTGCCGGCGCCGCCATGATGCACCACGGCCGCCATTTGCGGGAATAGCCAACTGTGCGGCACGGAGCCGATCAGGCGCACATTCGGCGGCAGCGCGTCGCTCTTGAGCCCGCCCCAGCCGGCGGAGAGCAGCCCGCGCTGGCCGGCGCGGGCCAGCGCCTCCAGCACCAGCGCGGCGGCGGCCTCCGGCTTGGTGTTGACCATGCTGCCGAAGCCGATGTACACCGGCGGCGGGCCGGCGCGCAGAAAATCCACCAGCTCGGCCGGCGGCTGCCAGCCCGGGGGCGCATCCAAAAACCAATAGCCGGTGACATGCAGATTAGCGCCCCAATCGCGCGGCGGCGGCAGCACGCGCGGGCTGTAGCCATACAGCACCGGGGCGTTGGCGCGCTGCAGCGCGCCCAGCGGCCCCCAAAAGGAAGCCGGCGGCAGGCCGAGCACCTGGGTGCGCGTGGCCTGGTCGGCGCCGCGGAACATCTGCCACAGCATGGTTTGGGCCGCGCGATGCGATAGGCCATTGGCCCAGCGGGTGAGCGGCGTTTGCGGCAGCGGCGCCAGCGCGCTGGGAAATTCGCGCGTGGGGCTGAGCGGCAGCAGGTAGGCTGGCAAAAAAGCAATGCCCAATTTCCGCGCCAGGGCCAGGCCGGTGAAGGCCCCGCCCAGCCCGCCGATGATCAGGTCCGCGCCCTGGGCGGCGGCCAGCCCGGCCACGGCGGACTGGCGGGCCATTTGCTCGGCGCCGCGCCCGGTGGCGGCCAGAATTTTGAGCAGGTTGCCTTCCTCGACCAGGCCCTGCATCTGGCTTTGGGCGGCGGCCTGCGCGCTGCCGCTGATCTCGAAAAACTCCAGCCCATGGCTGGTGACCAGCTCGCGGAAATCGGTGGTGCCCACCAGGCGGACGGTGTGCCCGGCCACCCGCAAGCCCTGGCCCAGGGCCACATACGGCTGCACGTCGCCGCGACTGCCGGCAGCCAGCAGAGCGATGATCATGGTCGCGCTCGGCGCTCGGCGCGCCGGCCTCCCAGGCGGCCGGCTGACCACCTGGCCGCCCTAATAATCTGACACACAGAATGGGATGGACCTTCGGCAGAGGCCCATCCCCTACGGGGCGCTGCGCGTCGCGCGCCACCACAGTGTTTAGCACAAGTATGCGCATGCGCGCTGCTCAGTAAGTGACCGTCGCGGTGGACATATCGGGAGGCTCTTCGCGCGCCACCGCGATGCTTGGCCGAAGCCTGCGCATTCGCGCTCAGAGGTTGTGAATTTATCGCGTCCCAACATCGAATTCGCGGGCCTTTTGTCATTTGGGCGCAAAAAATCTGCGGGAAATTGAA
>JAYTFQ010000915.1:0-3353 GCA_043734225.1 Anaerolineales bacterium
CTCACCTGATCGGCCACGGCGAGCGCGCCGCTGCCCAACGTGATGGTTTGGGCGTCGCGCGTCTCGCGTCCCAGGGCCAGGGCTTCTTCGCCTATCGGACGCGCGGCGAAGGGATCGCCCCAAAAAGCGGTGGTCATGCCCAACACGCCCAGGGCGCGCCCCAGGGTGACGGTGTCGCCAAGCGGGCGCGCCAGTTGCACCGCCTCCTGGGCGGCGGCGCGGGCATCCGGCCCGCTGCTGGCGAAGCCGAAGTCGAAGATCGCGCGGGCGGCCAGCAGGCGGGCCAGGGCCAGTTGGAAAGCCCGCGCCTGGTCGCTCGCGGCCGCCGCCGGCATGGACGCGCGTCCTCGGCTGGCGGCCTCCGTCATCCAGCCCAGCGCTTCCCCGGTGTTGCCGCGGCGGGCCTGATAGAAGCTCAGCGCCTCGGCCAACTGCATGGCCGCCAGCGCGTTGGTCTCCAGCGCCCACTCCATGGCGGCGCGGAAGTTATCCACCTCGTGGTCAAAACGATTGAGCCACAGCACGATCTGGCGACCGTAAATGTGTGGCTGGGCGCCCGTGGCGTAATGCAAAAAATACTGCAAATGGCGCGTGCGCCAGTGGGCGGGGTCGCTGATCTCGAACAACTTGTCACGGGCATATTGGCGAATGGTCTCCAGCAGGCGGTAGCGCGGCTCGGCGGCCTGGTCGACGACGATGAGTGACTTGTTGGTCAGTTGGCTGAGGAGGTCGAGAACGTCCCAAGGCTGAAGGCTGAAGGATGAAGGATGAGGCAGACCAGTCCGATCTGATTCATCCTTCCGCCTTCCGCCTTCATCCTTTGCTATTGCCTCCGCCGCCTCCAGCGTCCAGCCGCCGGCGAAGACGGACAGCACCCGCAGGAACTGGCGCTCGGGCTCGGAGAGCAGCGCATAGCTCCAATCAATGAGGGCGCGCAGGGTCTGCTGGCGCGGCAGGGCGGTGCGGCTGCCGCCGGTGAGCAGGCGGAAGCGGTCATCCAGCCGGGCGGCGATCTGTTCGACGCTGAGCAGCTTGACGCGGGCAGCGGCCAGCTCAATGGCCAGCGGGATGCCGTCCAACCGGCGGCAGATGGTGGCGACCGCGGCGGCGTTGGCCTCCGTGAGGGCGAAACTGGGCAGGGTCGCCTGGGCGCGGTCCACAAACAGCCGGGCGGCCTCCGAACCCGCAACGGCGGCGGCCAGCTCATTGGCGGAGGTGGATGTGCCCGGCGTCTCGGATTGCGGCAGCGAGAGCGACGGCACGGGGTAGGTGGTCTCGCCGGCGATGCCCAGCGCCTCGCGGCTACTGGCCAGGATCTTCAGCCGCGAGCACTGGCGCAGCAGCGCCTCGGCCACCTGCGCGCAGACGGTGATGAGGTGCTCGCAGTTGTCCAGGATCAAGAGCAGCTGCTTGCCGCTGAGAAAGTCGGAGAGCGAGTCGAGCAGCGAGCGGCGCGGCTGCTGGCGCACGTCCAGCGCGGCGCAAATGCTCTGCACCACCAATTCCGGGTCGGTGACGGGCGCCAGCTCCACCAGCCAGGCGCCGTCGGGGAATTTGGGCAGCAGCTCGGCGGCCACTTGCAGCGAGAGCCGGGTCTTGCCGGTGCCGCCCGAGCCGGTGAGGGTCAGCAGCCTCACCCCTGCCCCCGGCCCCTCGCCCGAGCGCGAACTGCCGCGCTCTGGGGATGGGTGGCGCGAAAGCGCCGGGGTGGGGGTGAGCAGCTCCCGCACTTCGCCGATCTCATGCTCGCGGCCGATGAGGTGGGTGAGCTGGACGGGCAGGTTGTGCGGCGTGGCGTCCAGCGAGCGCAGAGCCGGAAAATCGGCCGGCAGACCGGCGGCGCTGAGCTGGAAGATGTGCTCGGGGCGGGTGAGGTCTTTCAGGCGGTGCTGGCCCAGGTCGCGCAGGCTGGCCTCGGCAGGCAGTTGGTCGTGGGCCAGGTCGGCCGTCACCTGCGAGAGCAGCACCTGGCCGCCGTGGCCGGCGGCCATCAGCCGCGCCGCGCGATTGAGGGCCGGGCCATAGTAGTCGCCGTCGCGGGCCTCGGCCTCGCCGGTGTGCAGCGCCATGCGCACGCGCACGGCATCGGGGGCAATCTCGGCCCACGGCTCGGCCACCAGCGCCTGCTGGGCGGCCACCGCCGCCAGGGCGGCGTCGAGCGCGGCGGAGAACACCGCATGGCAGCCGTCCCCGGTGGTTTTGATGACGCGCCCGGCGTGGGCTTCGATGGCCAGCCGCAGCAGGGCGTCGTGGCGGGCCAGGACCGCCTGCATGGCCCGCGGGTGGCGCTCCCACAGTTGGGTGCTGCCTTCGATGTCGGTGAAGAGGAAGGTGACGGTGGCGGATGGCATGCCGCTCAATGATATCCGAAAATGAAATCAGGACCGACCCTGCGGGTCGGTCCTGATTTCATTTTCGGTAGAAATAACGTCCGGCGCTTGACTCTAACGTTACGTGATACTGTATAAGTATGCGTGACAGGGCAACCGCGATGGATCTGACCGTCAAACGTCTCTCAACCCTGGCCGGGGTGAGCGTGCGCACGCTGCACTTCTATGACCAGATTGGCCTGCTGCGGCCGGCGCGGCTGGGGGCCAACGGTTACCGCTACTATGGCCAGGCGGCGCTGCTGCGGCTGCAGCAGATCCTGTTCTACAAGGAGCTGGGGCTGAGCCTGGACGAGATCGCCGCGCTGCTGGACCAGCCGGGCTTCGACGTGGCCCAGGCGCTGGCGGCGCACCGGCGCGCGCTGCACGAGCGCGTGGGCCGTCTGCGGCGGCTGATTGAGACGGTGGACCAGACCATCGCTTTTCTGAAAGGAGACAACGACATGGAACCTGAGGCGCTATTCACCGCTTTCAGCGACGAGCAGCAGGCGGAGTATGCGAAAGAGGCCGAGGCGCGCTGGGGGCAGGGCGTGCCGGACTCGTCGCGCAAGTGGCAGGCGTATTCGGCGGCGCGCAAGGCGCAGATCAAGGCCGAGGGCCAGCAGGTCTATGAAGACCTGATCGCCCAGATCGGCCAGCCGCCGGAGAGCGCGGCGGTGCAGGCGGCTATCGCCCGCTGGCACCAGCACCTGCGCTGCTTCTTCGAGCCCTCGGCGGCAGTGCTGCGCGGGCTTGGCGCGCTGTACAACGACGACCCGCAGTTCAACGCCACGTTTCGCAAGATGAACCCCAGGCTGGCGGCGTTCATGCGGGCGGCGATTGAAGTGTACTGCGATCAGTTGGAAAAATAAGTGTGGGGATGTGGGGATCTCACAAGGGTAGGTTTTTCTGTACCGGCGGCTGTGTTCGCTAGCCCCGCCTGGAGCTTCCGGTCTACGACCGGGTGCGCTCTGGGCTAGCAGGTGC
>JAYTFQ010000916.1:0-13121 GCA_043734225.1 Anaerolineales bacterium
TGGGCGCCGATTTCGTGGCCCAGAACTTCGACGCCCAGTACCGGGCCGCGGTGCAGGCCGCCAGCCGCAAGATCGAGGCGGTGCTGCCGGAGGCGCGCCGGGCCCAGGTGCAGGCGTTCCAGCGCGCCATCCGCTTCATCGCCGGCGGCACGGGGGAGGGCGCCGCGCCGCAGGAGCAGCGCTGGCTGCCGGCTGTGCGCCGCGCCATCCTGGAGCAGCGCACGGTGCGCTTCCAATATCACGCCCGCGGCAGCGGCGACAGCACGGAGCGGGCGCGCCAGGCCGATCCGTATGGGCTGGCCAACGTCGGCGGCGCCTGGTACCTGGTCGGCTTTGATCACCTGCGCCACGCGCTGCGCCATTTCCGGCTGGAGCGCATGGAAGGCCTGACCCTGCTGGACAAGACCTTCCAGCGCCCGGCCGGCTTCAGCATCACGCTGGGCGAGCGGCCCGACGACCGGCCGATCGTGGTCAAGGCGCTGTTTGCCTCTTCCGCCGCGCGCTGGGTGCAGGAGGATCGCTCGTTTTTCGCCGTGGCGGAGGAACAGCGCCCAGACGGCCTGCTGGTCACCTTCCGCCTGCGCCAGGAGCGCGACCTGCTGCAGTGGCTGCTGGGCTGGGGGGCCCAGGTGCAGGTGCTGGAGCCGGCCAGCCTGCGCGAGCAAATCGCCCGCGAAGCCGAAGCGCTGCTGCGGAATCACCGCCCCGTTTGACTGCTGACATAGGGTTGTCACTGCGGGGGGATAAGATTGCGTCAACGGATGAAACGGATATAACGAATGAAAAAACCAAATATGGTTGGTTTCATCTCTTTCATCCGTCTTATCCGTTCCACCCGTTGACGAAAGGACTTTGAAATGACCTACAACCTGGGCATCATCATCTTGTCGGTGCGCGATTTGGGGCAGGCGCGCAAGTTTTACAGCGAGCAACTGGGCAACCCGGTGGTGAAGGAGATGTCTGACGATCACTTCGTGGTGGTGGCGCTCTCCAATGGCGGGCTGGTGGGGCTGAGCCAACTAGAGCCGGGCAAGACCGTGCAGCCGGGCGCGGTGGAGATTGGGCTGGAAGTGCCAGATGTGGACGCCGCCTGGCGCGACTGGCAGGCGCACGGGATCACCGGCACGACCGAGCCGACCAATACCGATTTCGGCCGGTCGTTTGATGCGCATGACCCGGACGGCAATCCGCTGAGCATTTATCAATTGCGCGCCGCGTAGGATGCCAGGCTTTTTGGATCAGGCGGGTGGGCGTTGCACACCCGCCTGATACAAAAAGCCAGGAAAAAGGCAATGAATACTATCGTGATCACGCTGCACCCCGCGCCCCCGTTCGACTTCAACAAGTCGCTGGATTTCCTGCAAGGCTTCAGCCCCACCCGCGACGAGCAGTCACTGGCGGCGCGGGTGCTCACCAAGGCCATTATGGTCGCCGGGCAGGTGGTGGTGTTTGAAGTGAAATCCACCGGCACGCCCGAAGCGCCGGCGCTGGAATGCCGGCTGCACACCGCGCAGCCGCTGGGGGAGGCGGCGCTGGCCGCCGCCCGCGACCGGCTGAGCTTCTTCCTCAGCCTGGACGACGACTTGCGGCCGTTTTACGCGCTGGCCCAGGCGGACCCGGCCATGGCGCCGGAGGTGCAGCGGCTGTACGGCATGCACCAGGTGAAGTTCCCCACCCCGTTTGAGAACGCCGCCTGGGCGGTGCTCACCCAGCGCGCCCCCATCCCCATGGCGCGCCAGATGAAGCAGGCGCTCGTGGCGCGCTTCGGGGCCAGCCTGGAGGTCGGCGGCGCGCGCTATTGGGCCTTTCCCGAGGCGGCCAGCCCGGCGGCGGCGCCGGTGGCGGCGCTGGCCGAGTTGATCCACAACGAGCGCAAGGCGCAGTATCTGGCCGCGGTATCGGCGGCCTTCGCCGGGGTGGACGAGGCCTTTCTGCGCGGCGGCGATTACGAAACGGTGCTGGCCTGGCTGCGGGCCATCAAGGGCATCGGCGAGTGGTCGGCGGATTTTATCCTGCTGCGCGGGCTGGGCCGCATGCAGCAGCTGCACTTCACCAGCGCCACCCTCTTTGAGAAGCGCATGTCGGTCGCCGTCTCGCGGGTGTATTCGCCCGGCCGGGCGCTGAGCGGCCAGGAAATGGCGCCGCTGGCCGAGCGCTACGGCGACCAGCAGGGCTATTGGGCGCTGTATCTGCGCACCGGCGAATCTGCGGGGTGGGCGCCGAACTGGCCAGAAAAGCTGGCGCCGCCGGCGGCGATGGAAGGCTTTGAATGAACGTGGACAATGAAGCGCGCGCGAGCGGCCCGCGATCGCGGGCCGCTCGTGCACGCTTCGCACCTACCCTGGCGTCGAGGGCACCTGGTGATGGACACAGACCCTACTTCTAAGGCCGTGGTTGCCCGCTTCTGGGCCGCCATGGGCGCGAATAACTTTGCCGCGGCCGGCGCGCTGCTGCACGACGACTATGTGCTCGACTGGCCGCAGTCGGGCGAGCGCGTGCGCGGCCGCGACAACTTTGTGGCCATCAACGCACATTACCCAGCCGCCGGCCGCTGGCAGATTGCTTTGGAGACTCTGGTGGCCGAGGGCGACCAGGTCGTCAGCCAGGTGAACGTCAGCGATGGCGTTGTGCGCGCGCGGGCGATCACCTTTTCCACCGTGCAGGCCGGGCGCATCCTGCGCCAGGTGGAATACTGGCCGGATCTGTTTGCCCCAGCCGATTGGCGGAAAAAATGGGTTGATACGCTGGCCCCTTAATCACCCGGGATGGTTGACCGCCGCAAAAATCTGACTACAATCATAGTCACATATGACAACTCGACAGTTCGAGATGATTTATGCGCCCATAGTCAAGAGTCATCTGAAGACGATAGATCCGAAATACTATTTATTGATACGGGATACGATAGCTGAGCAATTGTCGATTGAGCCCGAATCGGAAACCCGCAATCGAAAACCGCTCAAGCGTCCCAGCCTGGGCGCAACCTGGGAAATCAGGTTGGGACCCCACAATCGCTTCCGGGTCCTTTACAAGGTAAATCTTCGCAACCGGCAGGTCACTATCCTGGCAATTGGTGTAAAAGATGGTGGACTGCTGCGGATTGGTGGAGAGGAGATAAAGCTATGAGAATTGCTTCGATTGCTGACATCAAGGCCAAGCTCAGCGGCTACATCAAAGCCAGCAAAGCCGGACCGGTGGTCGTCACCAAGAACGGCAAACCAGTCGCGGTCCTCATCTCCATTCAGGATGAAGATGAACTGGAGCGTTTGCTCATGGCTTACTCGCCCAAGCTACAGCGCATTTTGCAGACGGCTGAAGCACAGATCCGCGCCGGCAAAGGCATCCAGCACGAGGATTTTTGGGCTGATGTCGCCGCAAAAGAATCGGTTTAGCGCTTCGCGTCCGGGGGCAGTTGGCCAAAGGCTGCCAGCGTCTCGGCGCCGTTGGCCGGCCGCTCGCCGGGGTCCAGCGCCAGCAGGTGCAGCAGGAAGGTCTCCAGCGCCAGGGGAATTTCCGGCCAGCGCAGGCGCGGGCTCTGGGGCTGGCTGTAAAGCTGAAGCGTCAGGCGCAGCTCATCGGTCTCGGCCACAAACGGGTGCGCGCCCAGGAACAGCTCATACAGCATGATGCCCAGCGCGTACACGTCGCTGCGCGCGGTGGCGGCCTGCCCGCGCAGTTGCTCGGGCGCGTCGTAGGCGCTGTACGAATAGCCGGCCAGCGGCGGGAACAGCGGCGTGCGCGTCAGGCGCGCCAGCGGCCCGCTCAGCACCACGTTCTCCGGGTGCAGCTCGCCGTGCACCAGGCCGTGAGCGTGCATGGCCGCCACCCCCTGGCACAACTGCTCGGCCGCGCGCCACTGGTCCGGCCAGGCGGGGTTGCGCGCGCGCCATTCGCGCAGCGAGGGGCCGGCCGGCTCGGCGCAGGCAAACGCCACCCAGCCGTCCGCTTCCACAATGGCCTTGCCCGCCACCAGGCTGGGGTGCGGCGCGGCCTGCCAGGCGCGCAGCCCGTCCACAAACTGCTGGCGCGCCGGGCTGCCGCGCTCGCCGGCCACCACCCGCACGGAGAGCGGCAGCTGGCTGGCCAGGGCGCGGCCCTGGTACACCGCGCCCTGCTCGTCCACAAACTGCAGCTCATCCAGCTGGAACTGCCCATCGATGGTCATGGCCGCCAGCCGCAGGTGCGCCGGCCCGGTCAGCGCCGCCATGGCCTGCAGCCGGCTGCGCACAATGTCCAATTGCCCGCCCGCGCCAGATTGCTCCAGCACGCGCCGCACGTGCTGGGTGGGGGCCAGCACCGCCATGCTGCTGCCGGGGTAGCCGCGGGCCGTGTCCAGCAGGCCCTTCACGCCAATGGCATCGGCCGTGGCCAGCAGCGTCAGGTCCAGCAGCACCCGGCGCGCGGCCCCGTCACCGCTCAGGGGAGCCGGCCCCAGGGCCGCTGCCAGCCGGGCCTGGGCCTGGGCCACCGTGGCGGCATTCAGTTGCCCGGCCAGCGCCAGGGTAATCAGGTCGTCCTGGCGTTCCTCCATCACCTCCAGCCCGGTCGGCTGGCCCAGGAATAGCTCCAGCCCTTCCACGCCCACAATCACCTCGGTGTCGGGCTTGATCTGGTTCACCAGCGCATAGTCGCGGGCCGCTTCGGCGATGACGTAAATTTGCTCGTCGGTGTGGGTTGGGTCGTGATGAAAGGTGATCAGCTTCTTGGCCTGGGCGCGCTCGGCAATGTCCACCCCAATGATGGCCGAGCTGTGGCCCCAATCGGCCTTGCTGAGGAACACATCGCGCAGCGAGTACTGCGCGTCAAACACCAGCGCGTCGGCGCCGGAGAAGAACGAGATATAGCGCCGCAGGTGAGCGTCCGTCAGCGATTTATATTCGCCGTCGCTGGCGAAGACGAACACGCTTTCGCCATCATCGAAGCGATAGGCATAGGCGGTGCCAGGGTGATACAGCGACAGGTTGGTCACCACCGTCTGGCCGATGGTCACCGCCTCGCCCTCGCGCAACTGCACGAATTCCTTGTCGGCCGACATGGCGTTGGGCGGGATAGGGAAATAGATCGGCGCCACCTGCTGGTGCTCGAGGTAGGTCTGGGGGTTGTTGTTGACCGCGTAGAAAATGAGCCGGTTGCCGGGCACGTAGGCCGGCGGGAAGAAGGGCAGGCCCTGCAGGTGGTCCCAGTGGGCGTGGGTGAGGAAGATGTGCGCCACCCCCTGCCCGCGGCCGAATTCGCGCGCCATCATGCTGAACCCCAGCGCCCGGATGCCCGAGCCGGCGTCGATGATGATGGTGTCGCCGCCGGTGTCCACTTCCATGCAGGTGGTGTTGCCGCCCACCACCGAGCGCACATTCGCCGGCAGTCCGGCCAGGTAGGCCTGCACCTCGGCCGGGTTGCCCAGGTTGACGCCGGCCGCGCCCGACAGCGCCTGAAACAGCCGGGCGTTCAGCTGGTCAGTGGATAACGGCGTCGGGATTGAACCGCGCACACCCCAAAATTTGACTCGCACGCCTGCGTCCTTGAACGATCGAGCTAGGCGGGCGAGTCTATCACGGAGAGGGGGAGACGGCAATACAGTGCGGGGGTATGTGGGTAAGTGGGTGTGGGAGTGTGG
Source organism: Anaerolineales bacterium (assembly GCA_043734225.1). Lineage (GTDB taxonomy): Bacteria > Chloroflexota > Anaerolineae > Anaerolineales > UBA6663 > JAYTFQ01. Next base: position 5,615 of record JAYTFQ010000916.1, read on the forward strand.
GAGTGTGGGAGACGATACGTTCGTGGTCCGTGGTCCGTGGTCCGTGGTCCGTGGTTCGTGGTTCGTGGTTCGTCGTTCGTGGTTCGTGGTCCGTGGTCCGTGGTCCGTGGTCCGCACAAACATTACGTAAATAGACCGCCAGCCCCTTGCCGCTTTCGGGAGACGTGCTAGAGTTCGGCCCGTGCAAAGGAGCAATGTAATGAAAAAGACGTTTTGGATTGTTGGAGTGGTGTTGCTATTGCTATTTCAAGCCGCGGCGCCGGCGCTGGGTGCGTCGAGCCAGCCGATTCCCAATCGGCTGCCGTCGGCGGACACTTATGTCGTTCAGCCGGGCGACAGCTTGTATCGCATTGCGGCCCGCCAGGGAGTGGATTTCAACGCGCTCATGGCGGCCAATGGCTTCACCAGCGACAAGGTCATCATTTATCCCGGCCAGGTGCTGATCCTGCCCGGCGGCTCAGGCGGGGCAGCGGCCAGTGGGCCGGCGTCAGCCGGCCCGGGCGGCAGCTACACGGTCCAGCCGGGCGACAGCCTGTATCGCATCGCCGCGCGCCAGGGGGTTGATTTCGACGCGCTGATGGCGGCCAACAACTTCACCAGCGGCAAGGTCATTATCTATCCAGGCGAGGTGCTGGTGCTGCCGGGCGGCGGCGCGGGCAGCACGGACCCTGGCGGCAGCGCGCCGGCCGACGCCACGCCCGCGCCGGCTGGGGCGCCGGCGCCGCAGCCGGCCAGCAGCACGCCTGGGCTCAACCACCTGGGCACGGCGCGGGTGGTCATCGCCGACTACATGATGTGGTACGACAGCTCGATCTTCGACGGCAGCAGCACCTGGGACGTGCCGGCTGCCGGCGCATATAACTCCGGCGACTATGGCATCATCCAGCGCCAGGTGGCCGAGGCCCAGCAGGCCTGCCTGGACGGCTTTTCGGCGCACTGGTACGGCCCGGACGACGGCACGACCACCAACAACTTCAATAAGCTGCTGCAGGCCTCGGCCGGCACCAACCTGCACCACGCCATCGTCATCCAGTCCAATATCACCGGGGCGGCCAGCGAAGACAGCATCGCCGCCTCCATCCGCTACGTGCTGGACAACTGGGCCTACGGCCCGAATTACCTGCGGCTGGGCGGGCGCCCGGTGCTTATCTTCACCGATATGAACCGGCCATGGGGCAGCGATGCCGCCGCCGCGAACGGCTGGGCGCGCATCCGCGCCGCGGTGGACCCCAACCACAACTCCATCTGGATGGCGGAGGGGCTGTATCCCACCTTTAACCCGCTCTTCGACGGCCTGTACGTCTACCGCATCGATCACCGCGACTATCCGCAGTCGTGGCTGAAGCAGCCGCGCTGGGCGGCGGGCCTGCGGGCCGTGGAAAGCCAGATGGGGGCCAACCTATACTTCGCCGACACCATCGCGCCCGGCTTCGACGACACGCGCTCGGTGAACCTGCCCGGCGACCTGCGCAGCAGCGCCCCGCCCTTCGCCCGCGACCGGCAGGCCGGCGCCTACTACGCCGATACGTTTGCCGTCACCAGCCAGACCGGCGGCGATTTTCTCATGGTGAAGTCGTTTAACGAGTGGATTGAGGGCACCGAGATCGAACCCGGCGCCAACTATGGGGACGCGTATCTCAAGCAGACCTGCGGGTTTGCGAACGAGTATCGGGCGCGGTAGAGCAGTTTGGGAGTGTGGGGGTATGGGAGAACTTCCGCCCACACTCCCATACCCCCACACTCCCACACGGGTTTTACGCCGCCGCCACCTGCGCGGCCTGGTGCCCGTTGCCGTTGGCGGGAATGGCCGCCGGCTCTTCCTCGCGGCGGAACTGGCTCATATACAGATCGTAGTAGAAGCCGTGCTGCTCCAGCAGTTGCGTGTGCGTGCCGCGCTCGATGATCTCGCCGCGGTTGAGCACCAGCACCTGGTCGGCGTTGCGGATGGTGCTCAGCCGGTGGGCGATGACGAAGCTGGTGCGGCCGGACAGCAGCTTGTCAAACGCCTGCTGGATCAGCCGCTCGGTGCGCGTGTCCACGCTGGAGGTGGCCTCGTCCAGGATCAGGATGCGCGGGTCGGCCAGCGCGGCGCGGGCGATGGCGATGAGCTGGCGCTGGCCCTGGCTGAGGCCGCTGCCGCGCTCGCCCAGCACCGTGTTGTACTTGTCCGGCAGCCGGTCGATGAAGGCATCGGCGCGGGAAAGCTGCGCGGCGGCCATCACTTCGGCGTCGGTGGCCTCGGGCTTGCCGAAGCGGATATTCTCCATGACGGTGGTGCTGAACAGGAAGGTGTCCTGCAGCACGATGCCGATCTGGCGCCGCAGGCTGGCGGCCGTCACGTCGCGCACATCCAGCCCGTCGATCTTCACTGAGCCGCCGGTTACGTCGTAAAAGCGCGGCAGCAGGTTGATGATGGTGGTCTTGCCGGCGCCGGTGGGGCCGACGATGGCGATGGTCTGGCCCGGCTCAACCGTGAAGCTGACATTCTTGAGCACCGGCACGCCCGCTTCATATTCGGCGGAAGCGTTGACCAGCTCCACCTTGCCCTTGATGGCGGGCATCTCAATCGCGCCGGCCTTATCCTGCACCGCCGGCACTTCGTCCAGCAGCGTGAACATGCGCTCGGCGCCGGCAATGGCGCTCTGCACGTTGGCCCACAGCACGGCAATCTGCTGGATGGGCTGGTTGAAGCGCTGCACATAAGCCAGGAAAGTGATCACCAGGCCCAGCGAGACGGTGGTGCCCAGCAGAGTCTGGTTGCGCAGGATGAGCAAACCGCCCACACCCGTGACAATGCCCAGGGCCACGTAGCCCAGGGCCTCCAGGGTGGGGGCCAGGGCGCTGGTGAAGGCCACGGCGCGCACATTGGCGTCGCGGTTGGCGGCGTTGGTGGCGCGGAAGTTTTGGATGTTCTCCTCGGCCCGGTTGAAGGCCTGCACCTCGCGCACAGCCGAGATGCTTTCCTGCAGCTCGGCGTTGACGCTGCCCATCTCCTGGCGGGTCTTGCGGAAGGCCTTGCGGGCCTGGTCCGAGAACCACAGTGTGGCGACGATCATGATCGGCAGCACCACCAGGCTGAGCAGGGCAAACGGCAGGCTCTTGGTGAGCATGGTGTAGGCGATCCAGACCAGCAGCAGCCCGCCGCTGAGCACGTTCATCAGCGCGAAGCTGAGAGCCTGATTGATGGTCTCGGCGTCGTTGGTAATGCGGCTCATCAGGTCGCCGGCCTCGTGCTCGGCATAGTAGCTGAGCGACAGACTATGGATGTGCTCAAACACGTCCACACGCAAGGACCGCAGCACGTGCTGGCCGGCCCAGGTCATGCTGTAGAAGGTCAGGCCGCCCAAGGCGGCGCCGGCCAGATACAGGGCCACCAGCAACCCGATCAGCCGGCCCAGGCCAGACAGGCGGTCGGCGGTGCTAAAGTTGGCCGAAGTCGGGTCGGGCCGCGGGAAACCGCCCAGGGTGACGGCGCCCTGCAGCACGCGCTGGCCCAGGCCCAGGCTGGATGGGTCGTTGGCCAGCCAGCAGTTGTTGCCGGCGCTCTCGGCCACGGCCGGCGCGCCGGGAAAGTTTAGTGCGCTGGCGGCGATCGGGGTGACGTAGCAGTCCACCACTTGGCCGACCAAATCGGGGTTCACCACCTGGGTCCAGGTGGAGGCCACGATCAAAATGGCCACAATCGCCATGGCCCACCAATACGGCTTGAAATAACCTGCAAAACGGCCCAAGGTTTCGCTCAGGTTCTTCGGCTTGAGCTGCTCCCGGTCCATCAGTGCGCGAGGGTTTCCACCAAACATTGCTTATCTCCTGATAACAGCGGTCAACTGATCGATTGGTCAACAGGTCAATTTGTAATGGGTCAACGGGTCGGTTGGCCTTGATTACACGCTGGCGGCGACTGCCAACGGGGCCGGCGCCGCGTCGAGCGGGGCATCGCCGACCAACTGCGAGTTGTAGATTTCGGCGTAGATGGCGCTGTCTTCCATCAGGTCCGCGTGCTTGCCGCGCGCCACCACTTCGCCCTTGTCCAGCACCAGGATCAGATCAGCGCTCATCACGGTGGTGATGCGCTGGGCAATGACGAAGCTGGTGCGGCCCTTCATCAGGCGATCGAGCGCCTTTTGAATTTGGGCCTCGGTCGTCAGGTCCACGCTGCTGGTCGAGTCGTCCAGGATCAGGATGCGCGGATCGAGCAGCAGGGCGCGGGCAATGGCGATGCGCTGCTTCTGGCCGCCGGAGAGTGTGGTGCCGCGCTCGCCCACCGGCGTGTCGTAGCCCTGCGGGAAGCCGGAGATGAAGTCGTGCGCCGCGGCGGCCTTGGCGGCGGCGATGACTTCGTCCAGGCTGGCGTTGGTGCGGCCAAAGGCGATGTTGTCGCGGATGGTGCCGGCGAACAGCGTCGTCTCCTGCAGCACAATGCCGATCTGCGAGCGCAGCGAGTCGAGCGTGACGTCGCGCAGCTCGAGGTCGTCGATCAGGATGCGGCCCTCGCTGGGATCATAGAAGCGCGGCAGCAAGTTGATGATGGTGGTCTTGCCCGAGCCGGTGGCGCCCAGCAGGGCCACCGTCTGGCCGGGCAGGGCTTCAAAGCTGACGTTTTTGAGCACCGGCGCGCCGCTGCTGAAATAGCGGAAGGTCACCTTGTCGAAAGTGACCCGGCCCTGCACGGGCGGCAGGGTCTTGGCGTCGGGCTTGTCCACCACGTCGCTCTTGGCGTCGAGGATTTCAAAGATACGGCTGGCCGAGGCCGAGGCCTGGCCGAGCTGGGTGATGATGATGCCAAATTGCGCGATGGGCAGGAATAGGTAGATCAAATACAGGCTGAACTCCTGCCACTGGCCCAGGGTCAGCGTGCCGGCGATGATCTGGCGGCCGCCGTAATACAGGATCAGCGCCTGGCCCAGGTTGGCGATGAGGAAGACCAGCGGGAACAAGAAGGTGAAGACGCGCGACACGCCCAACTGCTGGTTCATCAGGGCGTCGGCGGCGGCGCGGAACTTGCGCTGCTCGCTGGGCTCGCGGGTGAAGGCCTTGATGACGCGGATGCCGGCCAGATTTTCCTGCAGCACGGTGTTGAGCGCCGAGAGCTTCATCTGCACGCGGCTGAACAGCGGCTGAATGAGCGAGCCGAAGACCATGAACACGATCATGGCCACCGGCAGGATAGGCAGCGCCACCCAGGCCAACTGAGCGTTGGTGTTGAACATGATGATCAGGGTGCCGACGATCAGCACGATGGCGCCCGCCAACTGCACCAGGCCCTGGCCGATGAACAGGCGCACCTTCTCGATGTCGTCGGTGGCGCGGATCATCAATTGGCCGGTCTGGTTGCGGTCGTGGTAGGAAAATGACAGGCGCTGGATCTTAGCGAACAGGTCGTTGCGCATGTCGTAGGCGGCGCTCTGCGAGTTGCGCTCGGCCCAATAGACCTGCAGAAAGGCGAACACCCCGCGCACCACGGCGAAAATGACGATCTCAATCAGGGCCGTGAACAGCAACTGCTCAGCGTTGGCGTAATCCAATTGCAATTGCGCGGCGGTGGTGTTCAGCCTGACCAGGATGGTGGGCAGCACCGCGGCCGGTATCTGCCCGAGCTTGGGCACGATGGCGTTAGCGATCACGCCGCGGGTCACCGCGTCGATGATATTGCTCACCAGGTGCGGCACGGCCAACTGGGCCAGCGTGGCAATGATCAGAAAGAGGAAGGGCAGCGCGGTCTCCAGCGGCCGGTGGCCGAGGTAGCCGATTGCCCGCCGCATGCCATGATTGTTCGGTCCGGCTGCTGCACGCCGGTCGCGCCTGTTCGGTGCTTGCACAGTGGTCACTCCTTATTAATCGTTTCAGCTATTCGTACGAACTTAGCGCGCGGGCACAGCCGCGGCTGGGGCCAGACCAGGCGCCGGCGCGGTCAAGCCGGTGAGCTGCTCGCTGACCTGCCACAGCCGGCGGGCGGCGGCCGCATCACGCGCCGCCGCGGAAGGCGTCAGCGGCTTCCGGTCAAAGAAATACTGGCCGGTCACGCCCGCCAGCTCGGGCGCGCTGGCCAGGTAAATCACGGTGTCGGCTCCCTGTTCGGGCGTCCGGCCCACCCGGTTTAGAAAAACATACCCGAGGCGCATATACCAGCGGCGGTTGTTGCTGCCAAAGCCGGTGTGCACCAGGCCGGGGTGCATGGCGTTGACGGTGACGTGAGAGCCGGTCTCGGTCAGGCGGCGGGCCAGCTCGCTGTTGAACAGCAGGTTAGCCAGCTTGGAGGCGCCATACACCGGGAACATCTGGTAGCGGCGCTTGCTTTGCAGATCGTCGAAATCCAGACCCGGCACGCGCTGGTGGGCGCCGGAGGAGACGTTGACGATGCGCGCCTGACCGTGCGCCTCAGCCGCCGCCTGCAAATTGTCCAGCAGCAGGTTGGTCAGCAGAAAATAGGCCAGGTGGTTAACGGCGAAGGTCATTTCCAGGCCGTCTTCGGTCTCTTGCCGCTCGGCAAACACGCCGCCGGCGTTGTTCACCAGCACATCCAGCTGCGGGTACCGGGCCTGCACTTGCGCGGCCAGCGCGCGCACCTGGTGCTGGCTGCTGAGGTCCGCCAGCAAACCCTCAACCGCCTGGTTGCCGGTGGCCTGCTGTATGGCCGCAACCGTGGCGGCCGTTTTCTCTGGGCTGCGCCCGACAACGGCCACGCGCGCGCCGCGCTCGGCCAGGCTCTGGGCTGTCACCCGGCCAATGCCGGAGGTGGCGCCGGTGACCACACAAACTTTACCTGCCATCGAATTGTTCATCATGGATTGACCCTGTCACTCTCGATACATTAACGCATCCGCATCAACTCAATCTTAACGCTCGCTCACGGCCAAGGGCGACTCCGGCACCTCCAGAGCTTGCGCCGCGGCGATGAGCGCCGCCAGAGCCTGGGAGATGGCTGCGCGCTGCTCGGGGGCCAGCGTCGTGCTCAGCTCGCGGGTCCAGTCCAGGCGCGCATCCATACTGTCGCGCACCAGGGCCCGGCCGCGGGTGGTCAGCGCCAACTGTTTCACGCGCCGATCGTGCAGCGATTCGGTGCGCTCGACATAACCTTCTTGCACCAGCTTATCCACCAACTGGCTGGCCGCCGGAATACTGATACCAAACGGTTTGCTCAGCGCGCTGACCGGGCAGTCACCGTGATGGTACAGGCGCATCAGCGCGCCGTACTGGGCATAATTGAGCTCTTTGTGTTTCAAAAACCGCGCGAATTCCTCATTGGAACGGCTCATAAAAAATTCGAGCCAGGCGCGCATGACCGATTCAAATTGTTTCGCGCTTGACATAGTTAAGCGTCCTGTTTAGTTAAGGCTGCTTTATATTATCATTTGCTTTTTTGACTGGCAAGGATTTTGACTGTCCTTTTGTACAGGGTTGGGGACGACATGCGGGCAGGTCTGGCCACAACATCCAATTCGGCTAGCATTTTATGACCGGCTGAATAGATACGGAGACTCTGGAAAAAATCGTGCCGGCGTAGTGG
>JAYTFQ010000917.1:0-2877 GCA_043734225.1 Anaerolineales bacterium
GGCCGGCATCTTATGACTTTTTCATCTTCGCCAATATCGCCATCATCCGCTCATTCCCGCCCGCCGGTGGGCGCCAATCGACGTGCACCGCGTTGGCCCCCTGCCCTTGCAGGCTGGTGTAGAACGATTCGAGGCCCACGTTGATGGCAGCCAAGGGCTGCTGGTCGAGGCGCTCCAACGCCACCGGCACCTCCAGCGGCGCGGGCGCGCGCGCCAGCCTACGAGCGCAATAGTCCACCGCCGCGCCGGTGCTGCGGAACACCACCGCCCCGGCGCCCGTCAGCGCCTCAATCTGCGCGTTCAGGTTCTGCGGGTCATCATCGGTGCCAATGACAATCGCCACCACCTCCAGCGCCCGCGCCTGCTTCACCTGGGCAATGGCCGGCGCCAGCTCGGAGGCCGGGTCCGGGTGCGCGCCTTCGCCCAGCACCACGTCCAGCAGGATCAGCCCCACCTCGGGGTCGGCCGCTTCCTGGCGCAGCCGCCGCAGGCGCAAATCGTTGTCCATCATCGGGTGCAGCCGGCCCACGGTGAACAGGTCTTCACCCAGGTCCAGCACCGTGTGCGCCTGGCTGTGCAGCGGGTCGGGCAGGCGCTGCGCTTCGCTGATCGGCACGTTGGAGAACAGCGGCGCCAGCAGTGTTTGCAGGCCCAGCATGGCTTCGTAGGCCAGGGTGCCGCCGGAGAACAAAGCCCGCAAATAGGGGCTGGGAATTGGCAACGGGTCAGCCGCCGCTTTGACCGCGCTTCCAGCCGCCGCCACCGCCAGCTCGGCGGCCTCTTGCAGCGAGCTGGCAAACAGCAGCCCGGCCAGCTCGCGGCCCGGCGGCGGGTAGCCGATGAAGTCCACCACCACCGGTTTACCCGTCGCGCGCGCCGCCGCCAGCAGCCGGGTGGCCACGTCCGGCGCCGGCGGTTTGGAGACCAGCACAATCACGTCCGTCCCGGGGTCGCGCGCCAGCACATCCAGCGCCTGGCGGGCCGTGATGGCGCCCACCTCATGTTTCAAATCGCGCCCGCCCGTGCCCAGCGCGTGGGACACGCCCGCGCCCAGCGCGTGAATGGCGCTGGTCACCGCCTGCAAGCCGGTGCCCGAGGCGCCCACCAGCCCAATGCGGCCACGCCGCACCCGGTTGGCGAAGCCCAGCCCTACTCCGCCGATGATGGCCGTGCCGCAGTCCGGGCCCATTACCAGCAGGCCCTTGGCCAGCGCCGTCTGCTTCAGCGCAATTTCATCCTCCAGCGAGACATTGTCGCTATAGAGGAACACGTGCCGCCCGAGCCCCAGCGCCTGGCGCGCCACGCCAGCGGCGTACCGCCCCGGCACGGAGATCAGCACCCAGCCGGCCTCGGGCAATTGCTTCACCGCTGTGTCCAGGCTCTTCGGCCGGAACTCGGACACCGCGCTCGCCGTCCGCCGCGCCAGCAACTCGTCCACCTGGCCCAATGCCCTGGCCGCCCCGTCCTCGTCCGCCGCGCGCACCACAATCAGCAGATCGTTGGCGCTGGCTTGTTGGGCCGCCGGCGTCAGCAGCCCGCTCTGCTCCAGCAGCTCGCAGTTGGCCGCCGTCGCCATCACCACCCCGGCATCCTCCACGCCCGGCAGCCCCGCCAGCGCCCGCTGCAGCCGCATCAGCACCGCCGAATCAAAATACGCGCCGGGTCGCACCTCGCTGCGAATGATCGTCATAGCTCACCCGCCGATGCCAGGTCGGCTTCCAGCGACTCTGCCCAGGCCAGCAGGCGCTCGTCGGCCTGCCAGCGCCCGGCCAGTTGCAGCCCCAGCGGCAGGCCATTGTCTGCTCGGCCATGCGGCAAGTTCACTGCCGGCAGGCCACTGTGCGTCCAGGGCAGATTCATCACCGGGTCGCCGGTGCTGTCCAACCCCAGCGGCGCCGGCCCTGGCGCGGATGGCATCACCCACAGGTCCATGGCGTGCGCGTCCATCAGGTCCAATAGCTCCGCCCGCAATTTCTCGCGTCCCGCCAGCGCCTCGGTTAGCTCACTTGCCACAATCGTCCGCCCATGTTCGATCAGCGCCACCGTCTTGGGGTGATACAGCGCGTGATAGCGCGCATACCACTCGGCGTGCACCGCTGCGGCCTCGGCCGCCACGATCAGATTGTGGCGCTCGCGCACCGCCTCAAAGTCCGGCATGGCCGGCACCCGCTTCACCATGTGGCCCTGGCGCTGCAGTTGTTCGAGCGTGGCCTCAAACACGCGCCGCGCCTCCTCCCCCGCCTGCGCCAGATACGGCCCTTCCGGAACGCCCAGCACCGGCCGCGGCTGCGGCCCCGCCGCTTGCCAGTTGTCTGCCAAAACGCTGGCCGCCAGCGCCGCGCCCGCCACGGTTTCCGCGAACAGGCCAATGTGATCCAGCGACGGCGACAGCGGGATAACGTCCACCTTGGGGATGCGGCCCAGGCTGGGCTTGAACCCCACCACGCCGCAGAAGGCCGCCGGCCGGATCACCGAGCCCACTGTCTGCGTCCCCAGCGCCAGCGGGCACAGCCCCGCTGCCACCCCCGCCGCCGAGCCGCTGCTGCTGCCGCCGGGCGTGTGCCCCAGGTTGCGCGGGTTGCGCGTGGCGCCCGGCCCAAAATAGGCGAACTCGGTCGAGACGGTCTTGCCGGCGATCAGCGCCCCGGCCGCCTTCAGCCGGCTCACGCACGCGCTTTCGCGCCCGGCGAACAGTTCCACCGGCAGCCGGCTGCCGCCCGTGGTCGGCAAGCCGTCCACGCGCATGATGTCTTTGATGCCCACCGGCAGCCCAAACAGCGCCGGGCGGCTCTCCGGCGCCGGCCAGCGCAGCAGCAGCTCCGCTGCCTCGGCCCGCAGCCGCTCGAAGCGGCTCGGCTCGGGCATGAAGGCCTGGAC
>JAYTFQ010000918.1:0-7462 GCA_043734225.1 Anaerolineales bacterium
GATGAAATCGACCGCCGGGCCGCGCACGATTTTTCAGAGACTCTCTGTGTTTGGCTGAGCAGATACCCTTAGTTCTTAATACAAGAACATCGGCTTCCCCAGCATATCCCGCACCTTGGGCCGGTAATTCTGCGCATCGTACAACGCGGTCACATCCACGCGCTTCTTGCCGGCCACGATCAGGTCCAGCGGGACGGTTGTATAAATGCCCTGCTGCAGCGCCACCATGCGCCCGGTGTGGCCCATGGACACCTGGTCCAGCGCCAGGCTGCCGAACGACACAGCCACCATGCGGTCGAGCGAGTCCGGCGCGCCGGAACGCATGATATAGGCCAACTGCAGCAGCATAATGTTAACTTTGGTGCGCGCCTTAATCTCCTCGGCCAGGAATTGCCCGATGCCGCCCAGCTTGCGGTGACCGTAGGCGTCGGCTTCACCCGTTTCCACAATGGTGCCGCCCTTGGGGTGCGCGCCCTCCGAAACCGTGACAATGGCATAGTTGGAGGGGCTCTTGGCGCGGTCTTCTTGCAGGAAGCCGCACACCCGCTCCACATCGAACGGCACTTCCGAGATCAGCGCGCGGTGCACATCCGCCAGATAGGCGGCGAACAGCGAAGTCTCGCCCGAGTTGCGCCCGAACAGCTCCACCACGCCGATGCGCTCGTGCGAGCCGACGCTGGTGCGGAAGGCGGTGATGGCTTCCACCGAGCGCGTCACGGCGGTTGAAAACCCGATGCAGTAATCGGTGCCGAAGACATCGTTGTCCATCGTCTTGGGGATGGCCACCACCTGGAAGCCTTCCTGATGCAGCCGGCTGCCGTAGCTCAAGGTGTCGTCGCCGCCGATTGGGATCAGCGCTTCCAGCCCCAGCCACTCCAGCACGCGCAGCGAGTGGCGCGTGGTGTCGACCGTGCCCTTGTCGTTGAGCACCTGGTCCTCGGCCCGCACGTGCGTTGGCACGTCGCCCGGCTTGACGTTGCTGGGGTTGGTGCGCGAGGTGTGCAGCACCGTGCCGCCGGTGCGGTCGATGGTGCGCACGCGCTCCGGGGTCAGCGGCATCAGCCACTTTTCCATCGTGGTCGGGTCATCCGGGTTCAGGTTCAGCAGGCTGGCCCAGCCGCGCCGCAGCCCCACCACCTCGATTTCGTGGCTCTGCGCCCGCGAAACCACCGCCTTGATGGCGACGTTCAAACCGGGCACGTCGCCGCCGCCCGTCAGAATACCGATGCGCCGCTTACTGGGCATGCTTTGCTCCTCTGTTATGTTGGATTAGGCTCTATTAAAGCAGATTTTCCGGATTCGGTCGGGAAGCGTATGGGGGTGTGGGAGTTGGGGAGATGTTTCTCCCACACCCCCATACCCCAACACCCCCATACAGGTTTTCACCCCACGTTCTTCCTCGCCAGCGCCGCCGCCCCCACCACCCCGGCGTCGTCTTTCAGTTTGCCGGCCACGATTTTGATCTCGCGGGCGTTTTGCTTGTTCACCAGGTTGGCATACGCCACCCGCCGGATGGGGGCGACGAATCGCTCGCCCAGCCGGGCGGTTACCCCGCCGCCGAAGACAATCATTTGCGGGTCAAGGATGTTAATCAGGTTGCCGGCGAGCAGGCCGAGCACGTGTTGGGCCGCGGCCAGTGTCTCAGCCATCACGGCGTCCTGCTGGTGCAGAGCCTGATAGATGACGCTGCTGGTCATGCGCCCGCCGCCCAGGCTCTGCATCAGGGCCGGCACCACGCTCTCGCGGCCCTGGGCCACCAGCTCCTGCACCATACGCTCCATCCCGGTGCGGCTGGCCAGCGGTTCCACCGTGCCCGGCTGGCCGGTCTTGCCCAGAATGCCGTTGCCATCCGCCACCACCGTGTGGCCCACCTCGCCGGCGCTGCCGCGCCAGCCGGAGCGCAGCTGACCGCCCAACACCAGGCCGCCGCCAATGCCGGTGCCCACAAAAATCGCCACCATGTCGTCCAGGCCCATGCCCGAGCCGTGCGTGTGCTCGCCCACGGCGCCCACGCGCACGTCGTTGTCGATATAGGCCGGCAGCCCCACCAGTTTCAGCAGCTCGTCGGCCAAAGGCAGGTTGGTCCAGTCCTTGCCCAGGTTCACTGCCACGCGCACCACGCCCTTGTCGGTGTCCACCGGCCCCGGCACGCCTACCCCAATGCCGCCCACGCCTTTGTGCTTCAAGTGTCCCAGCTCGATGGCTTTGTCAATCGTCTCGGCCAGCCGGGCCACCACGGCCTTCGCGCCCAGCTCGGGGTGTGTCTTGCGCTTGGCGAACGACAACACTTTGCCATCGTGTGTCACCACCGCCGCGCGCATACTCGTCCCGCCCAGGTCGACGCCGATGTAGGGCTTGCTGTTTTTAGGCATAGAGGCTCCCTTAATTCAAGTGTGGGAGTATGGAGGTATGGGCGTGTGGGGGTAAGAATTCACTCCCATACGCCCATACCCCCACACCCCCATACGGTCTTATTCCGCACTCTCTTCCACCAGCACCCGCCGCAGTACCTTCCCCACAAAGTTCTTCGGCAGCTCCTGGCGGAACTCAATTTTCCACGGCACGGCATATTCGTCCAATCGTCGCCGGCACATCGCCATCAGGTCTTCCTCGCTGGCGCTGGCGCCGTCGCGCAGCACCACATACGCCTTCACGCGCTGAAACGGCCAGCGCGGTGGCTGCACGCCCACCACGGCCACTTCCTTGACGCTGGGGTTCTCGTACAGCACCTCCTCCACGTCACGCGGGTACACCTGGTAATCGCCGGCCAGAATCATCTCGCGCTTGCGGGCCACCACGGTGAAGTAGCCGTCCTCGTCCATGCGCGCCAGGTCGCCGGTCAGCAGCCAGCCGTCGCGCGTGACGAATTCGCGCGAGGCGGCGCCGGCATTCCAATAGCCCAGCATCACCTGCGGCCCGCGCACCGCCAGCTCCCCCACCTTGCCCGGCGGCAGCTTGCGCCCGTTTGCCAGGTCCACGATCTTGGCCTCGGTGGAGGGCAGGGGGATGCCGATGCTGCCGACCTTGCGCAGACCCTGCATCGGGTTGGCGTGGGTGACCGTGGTGGCTTCGGTCAGGCCGTAGCCTTCCACCAGCCGGCCGTGAGTCAGCCGCTCGAAGGACTCTTGCACCTCCACTGGCAGCGGCGCCGCCCCCGACAGGCAGGCCTTGATGGACTGAATGCCGAAGCGCCGCACGCCGGGATAATTGTTAATGGCGGTATACATGGTGGGCACGCCGGGGAAAATAGTCGGGTGGTAGCGGTGGATGGCACGCAGCACCGCTTCCGTCACAAACGACGGCAGGATCACCATCGTCGCGCCAATGGTCACCGGCACGTTCAGCGCCACGGTCATGCCGTACGAGTGCGAGAACGGCAGCACGCACAGAAACACCTCGCCGGCCTCGCGCAGTTCCGGCAGCCAGTGGCGGGTTTGCAGGCTGTTGGCCACCAGGTTGCGCTGCGACAGCATCACCCCGCGCGGCTGAGCGGTTGTGCCGGAGGTGTATTGGATCAGCGCCAGGTCCTCCGGCTGCACTTCCACCTCGGGCGCATGCGGCCCGTGTTTGTACAGCTCGGCCGACAGCAGGTGCAGGCCCGGCTCCAGCGGCAGCCGCAGCCGGTGGCCTTCCTGGGCTTCGCGCGTCAGGCTGAACCACGCCCGGCGCGGCTCCGGCAGATAGTCTTTGACATTGGTGAAGATCACGTGCTCCAGCCGTGTTTCGGCTTTTACCGTGCGGGCTGTGTCGGCCAGGCGTGTCAGGGTCACCAACACCCGCGCTCCCGAGTCGCGCACCTGGCGCGCCAACTCGTCCGGCTCGGAGAGCGGGGTAGTGAAGACCACCACCGCCCCGGCCTTCAGCGCGCCATAATAGGCGATCACCGCCTGCGGCAGGTTGGGCAGCAGGATCAACACCCGCTCGCCGCGCGCCACGCCCAGCGCGCGCAGCAGGTTGGCGAAGCGCGACGATTCGCGGTTCAGCCGCCGGTAGGTCATGCGCCCGCCTTCGTAGATCAGCGCCGTTCGCAGCGGGAAACGCCGCGCCGCCGAGCGCAGCAGGCGGTGCATGGGCACTGGCGGCAGGCCGATCGTATACGGCACGCCTTCGGGGTAGTGGTCCAGCCAGGGCCGTTCTTGGCGCAGGCGCCGCTGATCGACCTCTTCCTCGCTCTCACGCTCGTGCTCGTGGCGCGTGGCCGGTCGGACGTCGTCGGTCATGAAACGCTCAAGGGCGCGGTTGACCGCCTCGCGCCGTTCCAGCATCACCATGTGGCCGCTGGACCCCACGTCCACTTCTTCAGCTTTGGGAATTACCCGCGCCACCTCGGCATAGGCCTTGGGATCCAGCACCTGATCGCGGCTGCCGCGGATGACCAACACGCGCATGCTCAGGCCGCGCATCAAGCTCCAGCCATTCCACGGGGCCAGCGTGTTGCGATACATGGTTTTCAGCGCGTACCCGGTGGAGGCGATAAACCGGTTCAGATAGATCGCAAACAGCCCCGCCAGCAGCCACTCGGGCAACTGCAGGGTGATGCTGAACGCGAGCGGCACCCGGTACTCGCCCGCGCCGGCGATCAGCACCAGCCGATCCACCCGGTCGGGATGCGCCGCGGCATATTCGGTCAGAATGGCGCAGCCGAAAGAGTGCGCCACCATCACCATCTTGCCCTCCACCCCCAGCACATCCAGCGCCAGCACCAGGTCGTTGACCAGGCTGTGCATGCTGTAATCGGTGCGCGGCTTGTCCGACTGGCCGTGCCCGCGCAGGTCCAGCGCGATCACGCGCGAATCGCCGGAGAACTGTTGCAGTTGGTAGCGCCACTGCGCGGCGTTACCGCCAAAGCCATGCAGGAAAACGATCGTGCGCCGGTGATGCTCGGGGGCAATGTCAATCGCGCTCAGCCGGATCAGCGGTTGGGCCGAGATGCGCACCTCGCGGCGGTAGAGTTCGATATCGACGTCCACGGCTAGTGCTTAACCGCAAAGACGCGAAGACGCAAAGAGTTTAGGGTTGCTTGTCGATTGGTCAAGGAGATGCTGGCCGCACTACGCGCTGGATGCCGTTTTTGATGAGTGGCACGTTGAAATTGATGACAAAACCAAGTTGTTTGTTGGTCAGCTTCAGGTAGGTCAATAGCTGGGCCAAGTATACCGAATGATTGAATTCGGCTGCCTTTAGCTCACAAATCACCAGATCTTCAACCAATACATCAATCCGAAAGGCTTCAGGAAATGACAGATTGTCATAGATGATCGGAATCTTGATTTGCGTAGCAAATTTGCAGCCTGCCTTACCCAATTCATGGCAAAAGCAAGGCTCATAGACGCTCTCCAGCAAGCCCGGACCAAGCGCCTTGTGGACTGTATAGGCAGCATGAACGATCGCCTTGGCTATCCGTTCCTCATGTTGCGTCGGCTCTGTCTTTGTAGGCGTACCCACCTTAAAACCCTTTGCGTCTTCGCGTCTTTGCGGTTAAGGTTGTGATATTGGCATTATAGGCCCGTGAGGCCGAAAAGCACACTAACCTTCCCCCACAGCGGCGGTCCCAGGATCAGCAGCCCCACCAGCACCGCCGTCAGCGACCCCACCAGCACCGCTGCGGCAGCCACATCTTTGCCTACCTTAGCTAGCGGGTGCAGGTCGGGCGAGGCCAGGTCCACCACCGCTTCCAGCGCGGTGTTGATGAATTCCGCCATCCACACGCCGGCGACGGCTAGCAGGATAATCGCCCATTCCAGCCGGCCCAGGCCCAGCCACAGCCCCAGCGCGAAGACCACCGTGGACGTTGTGGCGTGGATCCAGGCATTGCGCTGGGTGCGCAGCACGTACCACCACCCGGAAAACGCGTGCCGGAACGCCGCCACCCGCGAGGTCGCGCGCATTACCGGCTTCCGGCTGCCCGTGTCATCCATTGGTTTCAGAGCCTCTTGTCCTGTGGGCCAACGCCCGGCCTGTGTCGCGCAGCATGGCCGTGAGTGTAGCGCCCCGGCCCAGCCCCGGCAAGTCCATTCCGTCTCGCACCAGCGGCGGTTGTTTCTAACGGTGAAGCTTCGTCCATCGTCGTTCGTCCTTCGTCCTTCGTCATCTTGCTCTTCCGCTTGCCCAAAATCCTCCGCGCGTGTAACATAAGCCCCTGTGACCCGAACAACCCCGCCGGCCCCCGCGCCGCGCGCCTCCTTTCTAAGCGTGATCGGTGAAACACTGCGCCACATTGCCATTGTCGCCGCGGTTGGCGTGGCCGTGGCCACGGTGTTTACCGCCTGGACCCCCAATAGCCTCCTGCCGAAGTTGGTCGCTGACCAAATCGCCTCGGTGCTGGCCACCAGCCAGGTGCCGGCCTTTTCGGCCACCGCCACGGCCCTGCCCGTGGTGGCGGCCACCCAGGCCCCGCCGCTGCCCAAGATAGGCCTTGTGGCCGGGCACAACGGCCCGCAGAATGACCCCGGCGCGGTGTGTCCCAACGGCGTCACCGAGAACATGGTCAACCGTGACATCGCCACGCGCGTTAAAGCCGGCCTGGAAGCCAGCGCGTTCCGCGTGGATTTGCTGAATGAGTTCGACCCGCGCCTGCAGGGCTATCAGGCCCTGGCGGTGGTGTCCATCCACAACGATTCCTGCGAATACATCAACGACCAGGCCACGGGCTACAAGGTGGCCGGGGCGGTGGATACGGGCGCGCCGGGCGAATCGAAGAAGCTGGTGGCCTGCCTGACCGACCGCTACGCCAAGGCCACCGGGCTCCCGTTTCACATCAACAGCATCACGCGTGACATGACCTCCTATCACACCTTCTATGAGGTCAACTCGGCCACGCCTATCGCCATCATCGAAACCGGCTTTCTAAATCTCGACTTTAAGCTGCTCACCGAACAGCCCCAAAAGGTGGCCCAAGGCATCATCGATGGCATTATCTGCTACGTCCGCGGCGAGCCGGTGGCTGTGCCCACCAACGTCGCCACCAGCACCCCCTGAGCTAATCCCTGTACAAGCTAGCCCCTAAAGGTTTTCACGCTTGCCTTTCCTGGTAGAATAGCTGGGTTCATCCAAACATTTAAGATTGACAATATAAAGGTTGCTGTTATGTCCGACAAGTCCCTGATCATGTATTCCCGCACCATTCCCTGCCCCGATTGTGAGCGCGCGCGCGCGCTGCTCCGCTCGCTCGCCGTGCCCTTCCAGGAAGTGATGATTGACCTGGACCCGGCGGCTCGCGGAGTGGTGGAAAATCTCACCGGCTTCGACTCGGTGCCCACGCTGGTGGTTACCCGCCCCGGCGAGGCCATGCCGTTTCCCGCGCCGCGCCCGCTGGAGGCCGGCCGCTCCCCGCGCGGCGTCGACCGCGGCACCGTCATCAGCGAACCCGACATGATCAGCCTGGAAAAGTGGCTGCACGGCCACGGTTTTTAGTTGGATTAAAACCCTCGCCACGAAATTACGAACGTGGTTTGTCTGTAGA
>JAYTFQ010000919.1:0-3252 GCA_043734225.1 Anaerolineales bacterium
CAGACGAACGTCTGTCCGCTGCGCGTCATCCAATTCGGCCAAAACATCCTTGCTATCCTTGCTTACAGTGAAACGTCCACGCGGGCCACGTTTTTTCAAGAACACTCAGTTTACGACTTGCGTATGCCCGCCAGCGAGCCTTCGGCGGCGCGCAAGATAATTTCCGCGATCTTGGGGGTGGCCTGGCAGGTTTGCTCGGCCAGGGCCGGCTGGCGCAGGCGCTCCAGCCGGCGCGGGTCGGCCACGAAGCTGGCCACGATGCGCGCCGTCTGTTGCGGGCCGGACGAGCGCAGCGCCACGCCCTGCTGCTCGAAGAACTCGGCGTTGCCGTGCTCCTGGCCCGGCAAGTGGGCGGTCAGGATCACCGGCAATTGGCAGGCAATGGCCTCAAACACCGTGCTCGGCCCGGCCTTGCTGATGAGCACATCGGCGGCCTGCATCAACTGCGGAATCTGGTCGGTGTAGCCCAGCACCTTCAGCCTCACGCCGGGCGGGGTGGCCGCCGCCAGCGGCGCCAGTTGGCGCTGCAGGCCCGTGTTCTTGCCGCACACCGCCGTAATCTCCAGCTTCAGCCCGGTGGCGGCCAACTGCTCGATGTGGTTGAGCATGCGCCCGGAGCCGGATGAGCCGCCCATGAAAAGGATCTTCAGCGCGCCCTGCGGCGGCTGGCGCGGCGGCAGGCCGGGAGGGCAGAACAGCTCGCTGCGCATCGGGTAGCCCACCAGTTGCAGCTTGTGCGGCGGCAGTTTGTAGCGCCGAAAGGCTTCCATGGCCGGCTCGGTCGGCGCCAGCACCAGGTCGGCCTGCGGCGACAGCCAGGCGCGGTGGATGCTGACCAGATCGCTGACGACCATGATCACCGGCGGGCGGTTGGGCAGCACCCGCGGCACCGCCCCCAGTTGGCCCACGTCCGGGATGACGCTCACCAGCACGTCCGGCGGCGTTTCCAGCAGTTGGCTCAGCGCCGAGCGCCGCGTCAGCCGGGAGGAGGCCGCGCGCAGCAGCCGCACCACCGGCCGCGGGCGGCTGGCGTAGAAAGCGACACCCCACAGCCAGGGCGCGCGCGCCACAAAGCGGTCATACGAGTTGGCCGTCCGCGAAAAGCGCCGGTTCACCAGGCTGGGGCTGTAAATATCGACCATTTCGATCTGGACATCCGGCTGCTGCTGCGCCAGCCCCCAGGCCAGCGCCTGGGCGATGCGGTTGTGCCCGCCGACATTGCCGGTCCAGATTTGAATGCGAGGTGGTTTCATGAGTGAGAGGGGTATTATACGGGCAAACCGGACGAAGAACGAAGGACGGTGGACGACAGGTGGTTAGCCCCGCCCGGGGTTTGGTCCCAAGGGAAGGGGCCATCCCACTCCGCTGCGCTGCGGGGAAAATTGTGCACCCCAGGCTAGCAGGCGCGCCGGCTATCGCCGGCTAAAGCGGTTGATCAGTCGCCAGGCCAGCCAGTTCATCACGCCAGGCCGCGTCATCGGTAATATACGAGGCGCTGGCTTCGTGCAATAGTTGTGGGCCGGGCCCGTCGTGGCGTTCTAGGATGGCAATGGTGCTGTTTGCTTGATGATGCTCTTTTTGGCCATCGACATAGCGGACGTAGTTTGGCAAACGCTTGCCGTCAAATGAAAAAGCCCCATATTCACCTTGCCACACCAGGTGCTGACCGTCGCCAGCCGTGTGATTGAATTTGGTGGCCGACACCGCTTTGATTTGACCAATGAAATGGGACACGGAAATCTTAGGCGGTATGGCCGCCACCACATGCACGTGGTCGGGCATGCCGTTGAGCGCAAACACCACAGCTTCCAGGTCGATCATCTTTTGCCGCAGCAAATGGTGCACCTGCGCCTCCACATCGGTTGTGATGAGCGGCGCGCGCGCTTTGGTGGCCCAAACCAGATGGTAAAACAGCTGCCAATACGGCATTGAGTTCTCCCGCGTGCGTCATCGATCCAGGCGCTATGTTGTATTGTATTGAATCGCCCCATACGCACAACCTCCTTAGCCGGCGTTAGCCGGCGCCGTTCGCGTAGCCCCAGCTGCGCGGCGCAATACGCCCAGAGTTTGGCCCAAGAGACCGGGGTGCGCGGCCCACAACGCCCGGGATTTGGCCCAAAAGAAGGGCCGTGCATCCCGGGCTAGCAGGTGCGCCGGCTATCGCCGGCTACACCGGCCGTGTCGACGCCTTAGCCGGCGACAGCCGGCGCGCTTCGCGTAGCCCGGGATGCACAGCCCCATCCCTTGGGGCCAAACCCCGGGCGGCACCAGCGCCTACCATCGCCCCACACGCACAATCGCCTTAGCCGGCGACAGCCGGCGCGCTTCGCGTAGCCCGGGGTGCACGGCCCCATCCTTTGGGGCCAAACCCCGGGCTTGGGGGCAAACCCCGGGCGGGGCTTGGTCGTTCGCCTTATTTCTCCCAATCCGCCTATAATGCGCTTTGATCATGCTACGCCATCTGCTCCGCCGCCATGGTGTCCTGCGTATCGTCCTCAGCCTGACCTTCATATCGGTCATCCTGTCAGTGCTGATTACCGCCGCCATCGGCTATTTGCTGGGCGGCGGCGGCCCCGGCCCCATCGGCACCACCATCGCCGTCCTGGTGCCGCTGCTGATCGCCCCGCCGATGAGCTACCAACTGCTGGCCCTGCTCAACCGGCTGGACCAGGCCGAAACCCGGCTGCAAGCCCTGTCCATCACCGATGACCTGACCCAGGCCAACAACCGCCGCTATTTCATTTCCCTGGCCGAGCTGGAGCTGGCCCGCGTGCGGCGCTATGGCGGCCTGTCGTCGCTGGCCATCCTCGACCTGGACGATTTCAAGGCCATCAACGACAGCCTCGGCCACCCGGCCGGCGACGCCCTGCTGCGCGAATTCGCCGCCCTGTGCCGGAAAATGCTGCGCGGCGGCGACACCTTTGCCCGCTATGGCGGCGACGAATTCATCATGTTATTACCCAACACCACCCCCGAGGTGGCCGCTGAGGCGGTTGACCGCATCCGTCGCGCCCTGCCCCAGCCCTACGCCTCGGCCGGCGCCAACGGCCACGGCGCGCCAGCCCCCGCCCGCCTGCGCCTGGCCTTCAGCGCCGGCATCGCCCCCATCACCCCCGACATCGACCGCCTGGACGACGTCATCAAGCGCGCGGACGAAACCCTCTACACCGCCAAGCGCGCCGGCGGGGACCGGGTGATCGAAAAAACCGCTTAACCCGAAAGATGGATGCGCGGCGAGTGTCTCTCGCCGCG
>JAYTFQ010000920.1:0-3268 GCA_043734225.1 Anaerolineales bacterium
AGCCAGCACCCCTAGTACCAGAAACAAGGGATAGTCCCACGTGTTGGTCGCGCGCGCAACGCCCAGCGCGAGGCCGCCCACGATGAAGATGGCCGGCCATTCGAGCCACTGCCGCCGCGACGGCGCCGGCCGCATGGCCAGCAAGACATAGCTGACCGCCCACGCCAGGGCCAACAGTGTAAAGGGCATGTCCATCATGTGCGCATGCATGTCGGCATATAGGAAGGTGAAGAGTGGGAACTCAGTGATCTCGGACCCGCCCTTGTTAAGCGTCGTGACGATGCGCGTGGCATCCCAATACCACGAGCCAGTGCCTACCGGAATGGTGGTCTGCCCGGTGGCCACTCGCCAGAAGCCGTTCAGCGTTGCGCTGACGTCGTTGTCGCCCAGGGCCGAACTGGCCAGCGCCGTCCGATCGGCAGCTTTTTGAAAGCCGTCGATAAAGGTGTGGATCTGAGCAAGGTTACCCAACACGACCACCAGCAGCGCCGCGGCAATGCCGGCGAAGTAGGGGTTGGCGCGGCGAGTCGACATCGGACGTCGGACGTCAGGCGTGGGAGTAGCAACTGGACGGTCAAAGACCGGGAAGCTGGAAGCTGGATCAGTGGTGCCGTTGGTTCCGTCGCCGGGGGCAGGATCTGACAATCGGGCTTCGAGGGCAACCTGCCCATTGTCGTTCGCGGCAGCGGCATCGTCGGCGCCGACAAATGGATTTTCGGGATCGGCCGGCATGGGCGCAAACGGCGTCCCGCCGGTATCACCGCCGCCGACCGCCAGCGCCGCCAGGTCCGAATTTTGCGACTCAGCAGGGCTGACTCTGACATCCGATCGCTGTGAGTCGCCTTCAATTTTCCAGCTTCCAGCGTCCAGCTTCCGCCCATCCCTGTGTGCGTCGCCGTCCGCCTTCTCGCTTCCGACCTCCAGCTTGCGCCCTTCCCCGCCCCTGGCCGCGGCCACCAGGTTATAGGCTACGCCAAAGGCGTTCACGCCCACCATGGAGAACAGGGTCGGCAGGATCAGGTTGTAGGCGAAGGCCGGGATAATGCCTAACAGCTTGACCGGGATTGAGACAATGACAAAGCCGTAGTAGTAATAATTTAGATAGTAGCCGGCCAGCCAGGGGTTATAGGGCGGGAATGAAGTGCTTTTGAGCACCGCGTCAAAGAACGACAGCACCATCGGCTTCTCGCCGCCGTAGTACGGGTGCCACAGGTCCGGGTTGCCCAGGCGCACGAGCAGGTCGAAGGCAAACAGCGCCAATACCACACCTTCCACGGCCAACAGATAGCGGCGGTTGGCGCGCAGCCAGGTGTTCATCTCGGCTCGCCGGCGCCAATAGATCAGCGCAGAAACGGCGGCCATCAGCAGCAGCGCCAACACGATGGTGCCGCGGGTGAAGGGCAGCAAGCGGAAGCTGGCCGCCATCCACACCAGCCAGGTGACCACCAGCAGGCTGAGGGTGCGCGACAGCGCATAGCCCCGATCTGACAAGCCGCCAAAGGCCAGGAAAGCCAGCGGCCAGGCCAGCACGCCCAGCAGCAGGATGGCCAGGTACCACGCCACAACACCCACCGCTTCGTTTTGGTTGAGCAGACCCTGGAAGTCGAACATCTGGCGCCAGGTGCCGCCGGCGAGCTGTTCGGCCAGACGGGCCGGCGTCAGCCGCAGCAGCGTGAGCGTCTTGGTGGCATCCACCGGCCCCTGGTTCACTACTGACGACAGGTCGATGGCATTCAGCACGGCTTGCATCTTGGCCTGGTCAAAATCCGCGCGCTTCTTAAAGATCCACACCGGCGCGTGATCGTAAACGCTGAAGGCTTCTTCGGCCGCCAGGATGTTGAAGTTGAACGGAAAATCCTGCGGCCGCGACAGAGCCGGCGCGTGGCCCCAGGCCACCGTGCCGCCAATATCGGAAATTTCCAACGGCCCAAGGACGATGGGGTTTTGGAACTGCTGCACCAGATCAAAACCCAAGCGGCCATCGAACAAGGCCTTGTAATACTCGATGGTCATCGGATAGGCGGCCGGCAGACGCGAGGCGGCCCAGATGGCCCGCTGGCTCGGCAGGAACATATAGTCCGAGCGCGACAACACGTCGAAGAACATGTTGCGCTTGTCCTGGTTGTCCTGCCAGCGCACCTCATTGGTGAGACCGGTGTACAGCCCGCCAAAGGCGTCGCGGTTGTCGATGCGCAGCGGCAAGCCCTCATCCCAGCTTTCGTTGGCCACTGTCGCGCCGTGAATTTCCACCTGCCCGCCATTGGCGGCCGTGGACAGGATGTAATAGGTCTTGCCAAATTCCAGGGCCGCCGGGCCAAAAGCCGCCGAGACGGGCGTGCCGCGTGTGTCGGCGCCCTGGGCCGGGACGGCGACATCGGTCTGCGCCAGAACCTGAGTGCCGCCGGGGTCGCTGGCCAGCACCACATGCATGGAGGCGCCGGTGTGCGGGTTACCCGGATTGCGCGCAAAGCCCACGGCAAACCCGGTGACCGTGCCGGTCACGTGCGAGGTAAATTGCAGCGTGTACGGCCCGTCGGAGCGGACGGTCACCCCATCCGGCGCCGCAATCGGCTCGTGATAGGCCGGCCCGCTGGACTGAGCGATGGTCAAATTAAACGGGCCAGGGATTGTCTGATAAATCCAGCGTGAGGCCTGAATGCGGGTGTTGTCGGTGCGATAGACGTTTGTGAAGCCCCAGGCATAGGCGAGGGTGCCGAGGAGGACAATGGCGCCGAGGAGCGCGGATAGAGGTCGGAGGTTAGACGCGGCAGAGCCGCGTCGGAAATCAAAACGACTGATTTGCTTTTCCGACATCTGATTTCTGACTTCTGAATTCCGTTTCTGCCACAGCGCCCAAATTGCCCAGGCGGCGAAGAGCGCCATGAAGGGATAAATGGGCAAGAAGTAGCGGATCGATTTGACCCAGCGGGTGCCCATAAACAGGAAATAGCCGCCGGCCCAGGTGAGCGGCAGAAGGTGCTGGCGCCAGGAGGTGTCATCATCGGCCTGGAACACGCGCCAGACGGCCCACAGGAACCCGGCCCAGGCCAGCAGGCCCAGGGGCACTCCGAGGCCCCACAGCACCATGTTGAGCAATGGAAACACAATCGCCGGGCGGTTGGTCCACTGTTCGCCCGGCGGGCCGCCGCCGATGCCGCTGTTTTCGTCGGACGAGGCCTGCAAGCTGGCCGTCCACTCCGGGTTGAGATGCACCGTCAGGAGCGTGGTGTCGCCGGTAGCGGCCCGAAAGCTCATCGGCTGCGTGACA
>JAYTFQ010000921.1:0-3668 GCA_043734225.1 Anaerolineales bacterium
CCCACGACTAGCGCCCGGGGCCAGTCGGAGGGGACATTTCTATTTGGGACAAAGAGGACATTACTACTTGGGGCCAACATGTTAGCGCCAGAGGCAAACACGGCTTTTTGAAAGTTGAGTCCTGGTCGACAAATGCTTTGCGCCCTGTTCTGGTCCCTGCCTTTGCGCTTCGAGGCCAGGAGATAGTCGAGGTGAGGGTGAGGCCCGCCCTGGCTCACTCGCTATCCATAACCCAATCGATGGCGACGCGGGACGCGCGGCCATCAGCCGCCGGCAGCGGGCTGGCTCGGCCAGGATCGCCTGACGGCGCGGGCTGCTCCAGTGACTGCAAATACTCCAAGACCTGCTGCTGAAGGCTATCCGGCAAATCCTGGATGGCGTTCAGGATGTTCTGGGGAATGGCGTCGCGCATGTCGGCTCCGTGTCTGGGCTATATGGCTGGCAATCGTTAGACTGCCGACCGCTATCCGGTGACAAACCCATGCAAGAATAGTGCATAACGCGCGAAAAAACGGCGGGTAGTACCGATGACCCAGGGAGCCGGCGCCTGGCGCGGCTACGGCGAGTTGGGCGGGCCGGCCACCAGGTGGAAGTGCAACTGCGGCACGGCCTGGTTAGGGCCGGCATTGGTGATCAGCCGGTAGCCGCCGGGCGCCAGGTTCAAATCCACCACCAGGCCGCGCACCGCGGCGAACAGATCGAGCATGAAATCGGCATCGGCGGGGGTGAGGGCGGCCACATCGGGGATGGCGCGCTTGGGAATGAGCAGGATGTGCACCGGGTAGCTGGGCCGGGGGTGGTGAAAGGCGATCAGCGTGGGGGTTTCACGCAGGCGCTGGACGGGGATGGCGAAGCTCATGTGGGCAAACAGCCAGCCGATAAGGTGGGACGCGGCTGGCGAGCGAAGCAACGATGACCAGCGCAAGACGGCATCCCGGGATTACTTGAAATCGCTGGCGCTGACTTTGACGGCCCGGGTGACGCCGGCGCGCACTTGCTGGTGGGGCAGCGTCAGGCTTTGGCCCGTGTCCAGCTTGAGCACCACGTTGTAGTCCGTGCCGGCCAACAGCGGCAGATCGGCGGGGTTGGCCGAGTAGGCTGTGGCAAACGGGGTGTCGGGATGGGCAGCGGGGCTGGCGCTGGCGGTGACCTGGGCCGGGGCCAGCGGCTGGCCGGCAGCGTCGTCAACTTCCAGCAGCAGATGTCCCAAATTGAGATCGAAGGTATACGGCAGCGCCTGGCCGGACTTGACTTCGAAGGTCCAGGTTTGCGGGTCGGCCTGGACCAACTCGGTGTTGGGATAGGACAGTAGCAGCACATAGCGGCCGGGCAACAACTGGAGCGTGGCGGTGCTGGTGACGATGACCGTGGCCGCGGCGGTGTTCAAGTCGCCGGCGTGATACACACGGAACCCGAAGCCATAGTTGCCGTCGGGCACGGGCTTGCCAGGGGCTTCCAGCACGGTCAGGCTCACCTGGCCGAGCTTCAGGTCGTAGGTGGCGCTGGTGGTCTGCCCGGACTGGACGTCCAGGCCATTCACCCATTGGTCTATCTGGCCGCCCATGTAGGGGGATGACCAGGCGACTTCATAGGTGAGATGCAGGTCATAGCGCCCGGCCGGCAGGCGCATGGCGGTGGGGTTGGCATAGTCGTTGGCCAGGACGGTTTGGTGGTCCTGCGGGCTGAAGGCGCGCACGATGAGCCGGGCGCCGGTTTCGGCCGGCTGCCCGGCATAGCCCAGCACGCTGAGCTGGAGCAGGCCGGTGTTGAGCGCGGTGGGCGTGGGGCCAGAGGACGTGACGACGACCGGGGCGGCGGCGGTGGCGGACACGTTGGCGACGGTGAGGCCGTTGGGCTGATCGATGAAGATCTGAATGGCGGCCAGGGCCTGGCGCAGCTCTGCGGCGTTGTTGGCCTTGATGTAGGCGGCGCCGCTGGTCTGGTCCACCAGGCCCTTGAGGGCCACCCCGTCCGCGTCGGTCACCTGGAAGCCGACCACGAAGAGCTGCAGGTCGATGCCGCGGCGGGCGGCCTCCTGGGCCACGAGCTGGCCGGCCTGCGGGTTGCACGAGTCGGCGCCGCCGGTGACGACCACGAGCGCGTGCTTGCCGCGCGTGGCGGCCAGGTCGCGGATGGCGGCCACGGCGGCGCTGCCCAGGGCGGCCTCCACGCCCAGCCCGCCCTGCAAGCCGGAGACGCGATCGGAGATGGCGGCCTGGTTGGCGGGGGCCAGCGGCACGAGCAGGGCGGTGTCCTGGCAGGCGCCGGCGCCGCTGGCGCCGCTGCCGAAGACGCGCAGCCCGGCGGCGACGCGGGTGCTGGCGGGGCGCACGATCTCAGCCAACACGCCCTGGGCGACGCTGAGGCGGGTGGCGCCGGCGTTCTCATCCAGCATGCGCGGCGAGGCATCCAGAATGTATTCGACGTTGGGCGCGGCGACGCTGGCGGCGGGCCGGCGCAGGTAGAGCAGCGCGCCGGCCGCGCCGGCGACAATGGCGCAGGCCAGCAGCAGGATGCAGCCGCCGGCGGCGAAGAGCGGCCAGCGGGAGCGATTAGAAGAGGGAGGCATGGCGCAGGGAGTAATGAGACATGGGTGGTGGGAGTTTTAGCGGCTCTCCCTCACCACGGCCCTCCACTCCCCTGCGCTCGCTCCGGGGACCTGCGGCCGCGGGGGGAGGGAGAAAATCGGTATTCAGTCCGGATTGCGAGTAGAGGCTTATGGGACGTGAGGGGATGAGGGCAAGGCCAGGGGACACGCCAGCATTTTACCCCGGCACGGGGCATGTTGCGCCCCCTATCTATTTTGATGTGGCCCCTTGTGCTGGGTTAGCCCCTGCCTGTTTTGACGTGGCGGGTGTGGCGGGTGTGGCGGAAGGCTTTAAAAATAGGCAAATAGTGAAAAAAGATGTGGCTTTAAGGCCAAACACATGTGGCTTTAAGAACCTATACGTGTTGCGGGCGACATAATGTCAATCGTAGGCCAGTTCCGCCGAGTTGAGATTCAGGCCGATCAACTGGCAGAGCAATTCGATATTGGGTATTTTCGAGGCGCGCAGCGCGTGGTGTTTGCCGTCTTTCAGCTCGATCTTGAATTGGCCCCGCGCCACCTGGACATTCTGGATCGCGTCCCAGGCGAAGGGCTTGCCGTCCAATTGGGGGCCGTGCTGGCGGTCGACGGTGACTGGGCCAAAGGTCAGGGCCTGGCCTGATTGGTAGCGCTGCGCCAGCGGCGGCCACAGCCTGGCAAAGACCGGTTTCTTGATCTGTTCCGCGAGAGCGCCGACCTGGTTGAGCCGATCGTCCAGGATGACTTGCTGGCCGTTGAGCTGCGCGAGCATGTACTCGTGGCTGGTATAAAAACCGGTGCTGATGCGCTGTGACGAGAGGTTGGACTGAATGAGCGCTACCTCTTCCCAGCGCCAGGTGTGCAGGTCATGGCCGGCGCGGAAGGCGAAGCCGTCGCGATAGCGCACCACCACTTGTGGGCGCGGCGGGCCGAAGGTCGGGAAGTTTAGGATGTCGCCGCTGTCGCGCTCGTGCACGGCGGCGGCCGGCCCCAGGCTGGTGACCGGCTCAAAGGCGGCCGGCACCGGCACGCCGCCCGCCGGCTGCGCCCCACCCCAGGCGGGCTTGAACGACTGGGGGTCCGGCGCGCCAGCGGCGCCGAC
>JAYTFQ010000922.1:0-4278 GCA_043734225.1 Anaerolineales bacterium
CACAGCCGCGCGCACGATGATCTCGTGATAAACAACGGCCGCAATATATGCCGGCCGTGTTAGACGAACGAAAACGGAACGTTAGAGGAAAATAAAAACTGGACTGCGCTACAGAGGGGGTGTTACGCCGCTCGCCGCCGGCGCGCCTTCGTTCTTGCGGAAATCGACAAAGCGGTAGCCGACCCCGCGCTCGGTGAGGATGTACCGGGGGTTGGCGGGGTCTTTTTCCAGCTTCTGGCGCAGGTAATTGATATAGAGCCGCAGGTAATGCGTCTCTTCACGATACTCGTAACCCCAGACCTTGGCGAGCAGCTGATCGTGCGGCACCACCCAACCGGCGTTGCTCACCAGGTGGTAAAGCAGCCGGTATTCGGTTGGGCGCAGCTTGACCGGCCGGCCGGCCACCAGCACCTCGCGCCGGTCGAAATTAATACTCAGCCGGTCGTCAATCACCAAGGTGGACTTCTCGGCCGGCGGGGCGGTCTCGGTGCGGCGCAGCACCGCCTTGACCCGGCTGACCAGCTCGCGTGGGCTGAAGGGCTTGGTCACGTAGTCGTCGGCGCCCAGCTCCAGGCCGCGCACCCGATCATCTTCCTCGCCGCGGGCGGTCAGCATAATCGTCGGCACGGATGAAATCTCGCGCAGCAGGCGCAGGGTCTCAAAGCCGTCCAGCTCGGGCATGGCCACATCCAGCAGCACCAGGTCGGGCAGGGTGTCGCGCACTTGTTTGAGCGCCGCCAGGCCGTCGGCGGCTTCCACCACCTCAAAACCATCGTGTTCCAGGTTGAGCCGGATGAATCGAATCATGCGCGGCTCGTCGTCGACGACCAGGATGCGGTAGCGGGCAGGCGGAGCGGAGTTCATAGCCGCCTCAGTCGCGCACGAAGCCGACCACGCGCTCCTCTTCGCCCGAAGGCAGGATCTGGATAAAGTTGATGCGCGACAGCGGGAAAATAATGCTGGTCACATTCAGGGCCACGTAGCGCAAGTCCTTGCCGTCGCGCAGCCGCGGGTTTGAAACCACTACCAGCGTGTCCTGTGGTCCGGGCAAGGCCTCCACCTCGGCCACGATCGGGTCCTCATTCAAAATGTGAAGCTGAACGGTAATGGCCATGCTGCCTCCGTACTGGGTAATTCGCTCGACGCGCCCGCCGGCTCAGGGCACGAAGTTAATCGTCAGCATCAGCCGGCCAAGACGAATTTCGTCGCCGTTTTCGACGCGAATCGGCTGATGGGCCGCCAGCGTTTTGCCATTCAGCCGCGTGCCGTTGGTGCTGCCCAGGTCGATCAGCAGCACCTGGCTGCGGTCCCGCCGCAGCGCGGCATGCACGCGTGAAACGCCTTTATCGCGGGCGCCATATGGATTGAGATTCAGGTCGGGCGTCACCTGTTCGCTGCCCTCCCGGCCCAGGATGTATTCCGGCCGGCCTTCGAGCAGCACGGGTTGCGGTGTCCCCTCGATCAACAGCGTGATCTGGCCGGGCCCCAACCGATCGGCGCCGGCGCCGGCGCCGGCCACCCGCGCCGTCTCGCGAATACCGCGGGTCTGCGCGAACGCGGCGGTGAGGGTGGGCGCGATCTGGCCATTTGGCAGCCGCGCGCCGCACTCGCTGCAATACAGCTCGCCTTCCATCTCGCGGTTGCGGCAGTTGGCGCAGGTAATCATTTAACGCTGCGCGTGACGGCCACCGGCGCCTCTAACAGGGCGCGCGTGCCGTACTTCAACTGCTTCTTCGTCTCTTCCGAGAGCACCTGGGTCTTTTCCAGCCGGTCGGCTTCGGTCAACGCCAGGCGGGCCAGCTCCGGCTGGCCGCCGGCCAGCAGCCGGGTGCCAAGCGTCTTCAGCCGGGTCGCCGCGCCCACCAGATCGCCGGCCGCGGCTTGCTGCCAGGCCCGCTCCTGCATTTGATATTGCGAAAGTTTGCCCAGGGCCTCCACCAGGGCCGGGTGGGGCGGGGCCGTCTGCGGGCTCTTCACCACCGGCAGCGCCAGGTCCACCACCATGCGCTCCCCGCGCCGCCCCAGGCTCACCACGTCCGCAAAGAAGCTCAGCCGGGCAATGTTTTGCATGCCAGGGGCCAGCGCCGGCAGGCGGAATTTGAACAGCACCGAGGCAGGTTTGCGCTTAGGCAAGCTGCCCAGCCGCAGTGGCTGCTCCACCGGCACCGGGCCGGCCTCCGGGCTGACCTTGAACACGCTCACCAATTCCATCTGCGGATCGAGCGTCACCTGCACATTCAGGCGCTCGGCATAGGCGCTGCCCAGGCCGCGCACCCGGTCCTTGATGAAATCCGCCACTTCCTGATTGTTGCTGATGTAGGCGGCGGTGCCGCCCGTGCGGCCGGTCAGCTCGTCCAGGAAGCGGTCGTTCCACTCGTTGCCGATACCCAGCCCGCTGATGGCGATGCCGTCGCTGGCGGCCAGCGTGGCCAGCATCAGGCAGTCATCCTCGTCGCCATAGGTGCGGCCGTCGGTCAGCAGCAGCAAGTGGTTGACCGCCGCCGGGCTGAGGTGATGGTGCAGCTCGGTCAGGCCGCCCAACAGCCCTTGCAGGATTTCGGTGCCGCCGTGGGCGTTGATGGTGCTGACCTTGGCCTTGGAATGCGTTCGGTCGGCCTGGGTGCGCTGGGCGGAAACGACCACCTCGGCCTTGTCGCTGAAGGCCACCACTGAAAAGGTGTCACTTTCCCGCAGGCTGTCGATGACCTGGCTGACGGCGCCCTTCACCTGGTCCAGCCGCGCGCCCTGCATCGAGGTCGAGCGGTCCAGCACCAGGCACAAATTGATGGGCGGATCGGGCAGCTCGGTCAGGATGGATGGCTGAATGTCGAGCAGCACATACAGCACCTGGGATTCCGTGAGGGCGGGCAAGGGCTGGCGGCTGTAGTTGGGGTGCACCGCCAGCAGCGGGCCGCTGCCGGTCTGAAGCACCGCCGAGTCATACGTGGAGCGCTGGGATGGATCGCTGAGAATGGAGTAAGCATCGGCCACCAGCTTGAATTCTTCGGTGGCGCCTGGATTGGGATTGCTATCCGGATGAAACCGGCGCGCGGCGGCGAAGTAGGCTGCCTTAATTTCTTCAGGGGCGGCGTTCGCGCTCAACCCCAGCAAGTTGTACAGGTCGCCGGTGGTCATGACTGGGTCTCGGCCTGGCCGCCCAGGCCGGGCACTGGCGGCCGGTGAAGGTGGCTCACAGAGGCAGTTGAACCATGACGGCGGTGATGTTGTCGGGGCCGCCGGCGGCGTTGGCGGACGCCACCAGCGCCTCGCACGCGGCCTGCAGGCTGGGCGCCTGGCGGATCAGCTCTTGAATGCGTTCGTTTGGCACCAGCCCCCACAGGCCATCCGAGCACAGCAGCAGCGAGCCGCCCGGCGGCAGCCGATGCGATTCCACATCCACTTCCAGCCCATCGCCCTGGCCCACGGCCCGATACAGCACGTTGCGCTGCGGGTGCACCGCCGCCTCGGCCGCGGAAAGCTGGCCCAGCTCCTGCAGGCGCTGCACGAGCGAGTGATCACGCGTGAGCTGTTCGAAGCTGTCAGGCATGATCAAATAGGCCCGGCTGTCGCCGACGTGCGAGAGCACCAGTTGCTCGCCGATCAGCAGCGCGCAGGTCAGGGTGGTGCCGCCGCCTTCGGGCACGCCGGCAAACACGGCCTGGTTGGCGGCGTTCATGGCCTTTTCCATGATTTCCAGCAGCGATGGGCGGTCCGGGTCTGAGTCCGGCATGGCCAGCAGGAAGGGCACGATCTGGCTCATGGCTTCGCGCGCCACGGTGCGGGCGGCGATGCCGCTGGCCCGCTCGCCCAGCGCGTGCCCGCCCATCCCGTCCGCCACCACAAACAGGCCAAAGTGGGGCATGGATTCCAGGCCGGCCAGCTCCCCCTGGAAGGCCAGTAGCACATCCTCGTTGTGCGTGCGCACGCGGCCCACATGCTGCGCGATGCCGATGGTCAGGCGCTTGGGCGCCAGACCGAGCGTTGGGTTCTTGACGGTGATGTCAAAATTCGTTACGGTTGCCAGGTCGGGCAGGGGCGTAGTGCGATTGGGGTCCGGCGGGGCGCTCGCAGGCGGCTCTGCCGGCGCGGGGGCCGGTTGCCGCTGAAACGCGAGCGCAAGTCTCTGGAACAAATTAGGCACACAGCCTCCCAAGACTACGCAGACAGGGCGTACAAATAGTGGTCGGTTGAGCCGATATAGACGATGCCGTTGGCCACCACCGGCGACGAGGTGATTGGTCCGCCCGAGCGAAATTTCCAGCGCAGGCGCCCATTGAT
>JAYTFQ010000923.1:0-7644 GCA_043734225.1 Anaerolineales bacterium
GCTGACGCAGCCAGACGCCCGCAGGGGGCGTCTGACCGCGTCAGCCATTTCGGCCAAAACACCTTGGATTTGCTTGGTTACAAGGAAAGGTCCGCCCTGCCCGGCTGGGCACTCACGTTGACTCCCGCCAGGATCTGGCTTAAAATGGCGCTGAATGAATACTCATTCAAAATTATGAATTGGAATTCAATATGCTCGACGCAGATCCGATCCAAGAACAACTGGCCGCCGCGCGACGCCAGCAAATCCTGGCCGCCGCGGCCACGGTTTTTGCCGAGAAGGGTTTTCACCGGGCCACCATTCGCGATGTGGCCCAGGCCGCCGGCATCGCCGATGGCACGATCTACAACTATTTCAAGAACAAGGACGCCGTGCTGCTGGGCATCCTGGATCAGTTGAACGAGACCCCGCAGCGCGCCGGGCAGTTCGCCCAGGCCGACCAAATGGGCATCGAGGCCTGGACGCGCCAATACATCCAGCAGCGTTTTGCCGCCATCGGGGTAGAGGGCCGGCGCGTGCTGAGGGTGGTGCTGGCCGAGGCGCTGGGCAACCGTGACCTGCGCGAGGCCTATTCCCAGCAGATCATCCAGCCCACCTATGCCGTGGCGGAGCGCTTTTTTCGCCAGTGGGTGGCCGAAGACACGGTCCGGCCGGTGGACCCGGCCCTGGCGTCGCGCTTGACGGCGGCTTTGTTCCTGGGCGTGCTCATGCTGCAGTTCCTGGGCGATCCCGTGCTGGAGGCGCGCCAGGACGAGCTGCCCGAGGCGATGGCCGACCTGCTGCTGCACGGCTTGATGGAGAACGAACATGACGACCACGCCTGAACTGCCCAGCTTCAACATCGCCAGCCGCGAGTTCCGCGCCAACCCTTTTCCCATCTACGCCCGCCTGCGGGCCGAAGCGCCCCTCTTTCGCACAGTGCTGCTCACCAAGCAGCCGGCCTGGCTCATCACGCGCTATGACGACGTGGTCATGACGCTCAAGGACGAGCAGCGCTTCAGCAAGAACCCGCTGGCCGGCAAGACACCCGAACAGATCAAAAAGATGCCGTGGACCCCGCCCATGTTCGCGCCGCTGTCGCGCACCATCCTGGATACCGACTTTGAAGCGCATGCCCGCCTGCGCGGGCTGATCCACCTGGCCTTTACGCCTGGGCGGGTTGAGCAGATGCGCGCGCGGGTGCAGACCCTGGCCAATGAGCTACTGGATGCCGCCGAGCGCCGCGGCCAGATGGATCTGATCCACGACTACGCGCTGCCCATTCCGCTGACGATCATCTCCGAGATGCTGGGCATCCCGCCCAAAGATCGCGAGCGCTTCCAGCGTTGGATCAAGGCCATGATCAATCTGAGCGGCAGCCAGTATGTGCAGCTGCTGATGCTGCCACAAATGGTGTTGATGATGCGCTACTTGCGGCGCCTGTTCAAGCAGCGCCGGGCCGACCCGCGCGACGACCTGATCAGCGCGCTGGCGGCGGCCGAGGACGGCGGCCAGCACCTGGATGATGACGAGCTGACGGCCATGGTGTTCGTGCTGCTGATCGCCGGCCACGAGACCACGGTCAATCTGATCGGCAGCGGCGCGCTGGCGCTGCTGCAGCACCCCGAGCAACTGCGCCGGCTGCGCCAGCAGCCGGAGATGATCAAGAGCGCCACCGAAGAGCTGCTGCGCTACGTTAACCCGGTGGAAGAGGCCACCGAGCGCTATGCCCGCGAGGACGTGACGCTGTATGGGCTGACCATCCCCAAGGGCCAAATGGTGCTGGCGGTGCTGGCCTCGGCCAACCGCGACCCGCAGGTGTTTAGCGACCCCGAGCGGTTGGACCTGGCGCGCGCGGACAACAAGCACGTGGCCTTCGGGCTGGGCGTGCATTACTGCGTGGGCGCGCCACTGGCCCGGCTGGAAGGGCAAATCGCCATCCAGACCCTGGCGGCGCGCCTGCCGAACCTGCGCCTGGCCGCGGCGCCGGAGACCCTGCGCTGGCGGCCGGGCCTGACCGTGCGCGGCTTGGAAGCGCTGCCAGTGGCAGTCTGAACCATCGTTGACAGAACGTGGGCCGACGGCGTTCACGCAAAAACGGCATCTGCTCAGCCTATCGCCGAAAGGCTTGGCAAAAACGGTAACCAAACGGTGAACTGGCGGAGGAACTTCCTGGAACCTTAGGCCGTTACGATGATGTAATCAAATCCAAGGCATGCCCTTCCCGCAACAAATCAGCCGAAAATGGCAGAGCCGGAAGGGTTCAGGCAACAGGAGGCTATTATGTTACATCGTAAATGGGTCAATCTGGCGCTGGTCGTCACCGCGGCGGTTACGGCGCTGGGCACAACATTCGCCGCCGCGCCGAGCATGGTGGCGGCCCAGTCTGGGCCGGCGCCGGCCGCCGCGCCGCTGAATGTCCCGTCGTATCTGGACAACCGCGGCGACGCGGTCAATCTGCTGATCTCGTACTTCAACGCGCTGGACCGGCAGGAATTTGCCCGCGCCTACGGCTATTGGGAGCCGGGCTCCGCGGTGGGCGAGTTTGCGTCGTTCCAGGCCGGGTATGCCAACACCCAGTCGATTGTCGTCACCACCGGCGCGGTGGGCGGCGACGCCGGCGCCGGCCAGCGCTATTTCATTGTGCCGGTGACACTGCAAGCCGCCACCACTGGCGGGCCGCAGACCTTTGTGGGCTGCTATGTGCTGCACCTGGCCCTGCCCGAGCTGCAAGCCGTGCCGCCCTTTCACGGGCTGGGCATTCACTCCGCCACCATCCTGGCGGTGCCCAATGGCGCCGACGCGGACGCGCTGCGCGCCCAGGCCTGCACAGCGGCTGGGCTGGGCGGCACCTCGCCGGTGAGCATCACCCCCACGCCGGGCGCGCCGGAGAGCGGGGCGCAGTTCTATGTGGACAATCGCAGCGGCGCGCTGGAAGTGGTGCAGTCGCTGTTCAACGCCCTCAACCGGCACGAGTATGCGCGCGCGTACGGCTATTGGGAGGCCGGCGCCCAGGGCCTGGCATCTTTCAACAGCTTCCAGCAAGGCTACGCCAACACGCAATCGGTGCAGTGGACTTACGGCCTGGTAAGCAGTGACGCGGGCGCCGGCCAGTTCTACTACTCGGTGCCGGTTACCATCCGGGCGCAGACCACCGGCGGCCTGCAAACTTTTGTGGGCTGCTACGTGCTGCACCTGGCCAATCCCGCCATCCAGGCCGCGCCGCCTTACCAGCCGCTGAGCATCCACTCGGCCAGCGTGACGCAGGTGTTCAACAACGCCGATACCAACACGCTGATGGCCCAGGCCTGCCAGAACCCGGCGCCGCCGCCGCCGGCCAACGGCACGCCCATCCACGTCAGCTTTGCGCTGGGCAGCACCTCGGCCACGCGGAGCGGCAGCCTGGCGGCGGGCGGGCTGCAGGAGTACCGGCTGTTCGCGGGCGCGCGCGCGCTGCTGCTGATCGACCTGCAAGCGGCGCAGCCGAACGCCTATCTGCAAATCCTTTCCGGCCCTTACGGCCAACTGATCGGCGAGACGGCGCTGGGCGCCACACACTGGCAGGGCACGCTGCCGGCCACGCGTGAATACTGGGTGCGGGTGATCTCGAACGGCAGCCCGGTCGGCAGCTACACCCTGACGCTGACCATCCCGCGCCGGATCAGATTTGCGCGCGGGGCCATCGCGGGCAGTGTCTACGGCAATGTGGCGGCCGGCGGGGTCAATTCGTACGTGCTGCGCGCCGCGGCCGGACAGACCATGACCGCCAGCCTGAGCGGGCAAAGCAGCAGCGCGTGGCTGGAAGTCGTCGGCCTGAGCGACGGGCAGCCGCTGGTGCTGGCCGGCGCCCACGCCGCCAGTTGGACCGGCGTGCTGCCGGCCAACCAGGACTACCTGGTGAAGGTGGTGTCCAGCGGGCCGCAAGGTTACTATTACCTGACCGTGACCATCCACTGATCACCCCGGCCGGTTGGCTCCGCCGGGTCGAGCAAACCGACTGCCCAGGCGTGTGCCTGGGCAGTCGGCGTTTAAGAGCGAACCTCCCGCGAATCACCCGCGAGTTGACAGCCCGCCCAAACAGCCGTATAGTTAGATAATATAACTATTCTGATAAATAACTATGCTGCCTGTTCTGACCCAAACCGCTTCACCCGACGAGTGCGCCCGCGAGCTGCTGGAGGTAGTGCCGCCGCTGATGCGCGTGATCCGCAACCAGATGCGCCGCCAGAGCGCGCCCGAGCTGAGCGTGCCGCAGTTCCGGGTGCTGGCCTATCTGAACCGGCGCGCGGGCGGCTCGCTGTCCGAGGTGGCCGAGCACATTGGGCTGACGCGGCCGGCCATGTCGGTGCTGATGGACGGGCTGGTGAACCGCAAGCTGGTGACGCGCCAGACCGACCCCGACGACCGGCGGCGGCTGACGCTGACCCTGACGCGGGCCGGCCACAGCCTGTACGCGGCCGCCCGCCAGCACAGCCAGGCGCAATTGGCGGCCCAACTGGAAACGCTGGCGCCGGACGAGCGCGCGGCGCTGCGGGCTACGCTGGAGCAGTTGCGGCGGCTGTTTTTGCCGGATGAATCGTGACGCCCTGACCGAAGCGCCAGGATGGGGGTCGCGAGAATTTCTAGAGCTGCTCGACGCTCCAGCAGCGGACCAACCTTAAGACGGCGCCAGCGCCAGGATGCTGGCCTCCTGGCCCTCGCCCGGCCAGGGGTCGGAGAGGTTCCAGGCGGCGTCGAAGGTGCCGATCTGGTGGTTGGTGGCGCGCAGAAAGATCCAGCGCATGCGCTCCTGCTCATAGGCCGCGGCCGCGGCGCCGGCTTCGTTCAGCCCTTCGGCCGTGGCGTCGCGCAGCGCCACGAAGAACGGATCGATCCACTGCTCCAGCCAGGCCTGCTGGCGCGGCGCCAGGCCGTCCGGCCGCTGGGCGTGGTAGCGCTCGCCAAAGGTGACCGGGAACGCGTAGCACGGGTAATAGGCGCTGCAAATATCCCCGAAGGTGCCTTCGTAGACGGTGCGGGCGAAGAAGTTGACGAAGGCCTCGCGCCGCGGGCGGGCCGCCCAGCGCGTGGCCGCGAACGGCCCGTACTTCTCCAGCAGCTGCAGCTCCACGCGCGAGGCGTTGGCGCGGACCAGATAATCAATGATGAGCGTGGACCACGGGTTGTGCGGCGGCACCTTGGGCGCGGCCACGGCCGTGATGCGCTCGCTCAGGTAGGGCAGGTTTTGCACCAGCCAGTATTCAAAGCGCGCCTCCGATAGCTGGCCGCTGAACAGCGCTTCGATCCAGGGATGATGGATGTAGCTGTCCCACACCGGCCCGGCAAACTCGATGCATTCGTCCAGAAAAGCCATCCGAGTCATTCCTCTCTGCGCTTCTTAGTCGAGGCGACGACGGCTAGCCCACGGGCTGCCCCAGCCAAATGAAACACTCCCAAGCATCTGGCACAACGTTAAATGACAGGCGACACTTTGCGCAGGGCGTGAAAGCGAATCAATGTTTGGTAATAGATATGCGCCAGGACCACCGGCTCGTTCTTTTCGTCGTAAAAAACCTCGACGAACTTCAGCAGCGGACTGCCCGGCTTCAGGCACAGCAGCCGGGCCAGCTCATCATCGGCCAACACCGGCAGCAGCTCGGACAGCACATATTTGATGCGGCGATGGCAGCGCTCGCGGATGAACTGCCAGATGGGCTGCCGCAGCTCGGCCTGCTCGTATTCTTCCGCGATCAGGCCAATCGGCAGAACATCCTCCTCATAGATGGCCGGCCGGTCGTTGGCCAGGAATAGCTTGCGCACGCGCAGCATCGGCTCGCCCAGGCTGACGTCCAGCCGCTGCACCGCCGCCTCGCTGGCGCACGCCGGGCCAATCTCCAGCGTCCGCACCTGCGGCTGGTAGCCGGCCGAGCGGATCAGCTCGGTGAATTCATAGGCGAAATCGATGCGGGCGGGAATGCCCTCCACGTCTGGCATGGCGAAGGTGCCTCGCCCCTGCTGGCGGGTGATCAGGCCCTCGTGCTGCAGAATGGCCAGCCCCTGGCGCAGCGTGCCGCGGCTGACCCCCAGCTCGGCCGCCAGCAAGTGCTCGCTGGGCAGCCGCTCGCCGCCGGCAAACTCGCGCCGCAGGCGGCCGCGCAGGTGGTTGGCCACCGTGATGGCCACCGGCACATTCGGACGAACGCGGAGCGGTGTGTGCAGGCCTTCTTGTTCTGACACGTTTACACCCCCTTGCTTGGGCGACTACATGTGCGTGATGATCGCGTCGCCGAACGCCGAGCACTTCACTTCGGTGGCGCCCTGCATCAGCCGGGCAAAGTCGTAAGTGACGGTGCCGGCGCTGATGGCGCCTTCCATGCCTTTCACAATCAGATCGGCCGCCTCCGGCCAGCCCATATAGCGGAACATCATCTCGCCCGACAGGATGACCGAGCCGGGGTTGACCTTGTCCAGGTCGGCATACTTGGGCGCCGTGCCGTGGGTGGCCTCGAAGATGGCGTGGCCGCTGACGTAATTGATGTTGCCGCCCGGAGCGATGCCGATGCCGCCCACCTGGGCCGCCAGCGCGTCCGACAGGTAGTCGCCGTTCAGGTTCATGGTGGCGATGATGTCGAAATCGGTGGCGCGGGTGATTGTCTGCTGGAAGACGATGTCGGCGATGACATCCTTGATCAAGATCTTGCCGGCGGCCAGTGCCGCCTTCTGCTCGGCGTTGGCGGCGGCTTCGCCCTGGGCGGCCTTGGTGCGCTCCCACTGCTCCCAGGTGTACACCTGCCCGGCGAACTCGCGCTCGGCCAGGGCATAGCCCCAGGCGCGAAAGGCCCCCTCGGTGAACTTCATGATGTTGCCCTTGTGGGCCAGGGTGACGCTCTTGCGCCCATTATCCAGCGCGTACTGGATGGCGGCGCGCACCAGGCGGTCGGTGCCTTCCTGCGAGACCGGCTTGAGGCCGATGCCGGCCGTGTCGGGGAAGCGGATCTTGGCGTACTCCTTGGGGAAGTTTTCCTTGAGCAGCGCCTTGAAGCGGACGTTGTCGTCGCTGCCGTATTCGAACTCGATGCCGGTGTAGATGTCTTCGGTGTTCTCGCGGAAGATGACCATGTCCACATCTTGCGGGCGCTTCACCGGCGAGGGCACGCCGGCGTAGTAGCGCACCGGGCGCAGGCAGACGTACAGGTCGAGCAGCTTGCGCAGGGCCACGTTCAGCGAGCGGATGCCGCCGCCGATGGGGGTAGTCAGCGGGCCCTTGATGCCCACCAGGTAGTCCTTGAAGGCTTCGACCGTCTCGTCCGGCAGCCAGGTGCTGAATTGCTTGAATGACTTTTCGCCGGCGAAGACTTCCATCCAGGCGATCTGGCGCCGGCCGCCATAGGCCTTGGCCACGGCGGCATCGAACACGCGCACCGAGGCGCGCCAGATATCGGGCCCGGTGCCGTCGCCCTCGATGAAGGGCATGACGGGGTGATCGGGCACGCTGAGCTTGCCGCCGCTGATGGTGATCTTATCGCCGGCCGGCACCTGGATATGCTGGTAAGACATAGATAATTGCTCCTCAAATCACCCGAAGAAAGAATCGTCAACGGATGGAACGGATAGAACGGATGATGAGGGCGAATTATAGATCATAACAAGGGAAAAAACGTGTGGCGCGTGCCGGTCGGGAACCCG